>JASEGA010000019.1 GCA_030018315.1 bacterium
GGAAGAAAAAGCTTGCAAAGGCAAGAGATATAGAGCATAATAGAGAATATGAGGACATTCTACCTTAACAGTAACATTGAGATTTAACAAAGGGCTGATACAATTTTAAACTCTTCACCATCGCACTTTTTATTTATAGTAACACAAAGCACAAAAATTGCAAGAGATTAATTCCTATCTCCTTAATTCCATCAATCATTCCTTTGTTAGTTTTGTTAGTTTATTTCTTTGAGGCATCAAGATTCCTCCTCAAATTAAGAAAGGATTGAATCCTTTTCTTGCTCAATTTTTCAATATCTTTTTTGGAATATTGTCAAGCATTACACTTAAATTATCAAAGATTTCAAATGCCTCCTCAATGCTCAAGTTTCTGAGTCTACGTCTCTTTTCCTCAGTCTCCCAATCTCTAAAAAGATGCCATCTTTTCAAATTTATTCTTTTAGGCATTTTTCTATTGGTAACAAGCTATTATTAGATGAATTATATCCCACATCTTTCATCTTTATAAAAATCAAGGTTTAGTTTCAAACATCCCAAACCCTTGTGAATTCTTGCTGCCAAGTCCAGTATCATAAGCGATTGATATTAGACTGGGTGACCCTTTTAACTTAAATTTACCCATCCATCCTTTTATTATGGTTTCTTTATACTTAAGAATCTTTTCATACACTCCATCTACAGGTTCTATTATAAGACTGCGTTTCCCAGGCTCTTTATGATGTACAAGCTTAAACTTTTTCCTTAGATTATCAGTAACAAGATTAGAGAACTCTTTCTCATAAGGAGAGTAGTAATATGTCTTCTTCCTGTTGTCTCTTGTATTTAGGGTACTATAAACTGTTATAGGAGCAAGTGTGTTAATTAGCACTTCTTTACCAAACTTTCTGTTAGGATGCACTTCAATTGAACTTACAATTATTAACTCTCTTGCAAGCCTCACCTTTCCAGCTTTTATTAAGCTATTAGCAAACTCTTGCAAGAATTGGGTATCAGCCGCTGCTATATGAAGATGGATAGGGGGGCAAAATAAATAGTATTAGTTCCTTTATTTAACCTAAACCTACCATATAGACGCGAGAATGTGAACAGCTTAAATGCCCTTTTCCCATAAATATAGCCTTTTTGGTGTAGGAATTTAGCTAATTTTTTTGATATATTGTCGTATATAAAGCCTTGAATAATATGGTTGTAGTGGATAGGTAGACTCAAAGCTCGGTCTTCAGTCTCAAGTATGATTGTAATCCTCATTTCATCATTGGTATTTTGACTTTCTTTTTCTTAGCAGTCTCAATTGCAATATCATAGCCAGCATCTGCATGGCGTGCTACTCCTATGCCTGGGTCGTTTGTGAGGACACGGTCAAGACGCGCTTCCATTTCATTTGTACCATCAGCTACAATTACAAAGCCAGCATGGATTGAGTTCCCTATCCCTACACCGCCACCATGATGGACTGCTACCCAGCTTGCACCTGATGCAGTGTTGAGTAATGCATTTAGAATAGGCCAGTCAGCTACGGCATCGGAGCCATCTATCATCTTTTCTGTCTCCCGATAAGGTGATGCTACAGAGCCGGAGTCAAGGTGGTCTCTCCCTATTACTATAGGGGCAGAAATCTTACTATCTCTAACCATTTTATTAATTATTTTACCAAAATGCGCCCTCTCCTCATAACCGAGCCAGCATATTCTGGCAGGTAAGCCTTGGAATGGCACTTTTTTGTGTGCAAGTGTAATCCAGCGTCTGAGTATCTCATCTTCTTTAAACTCACGCACAATGACTTCATCAGTTGCATAAATATCTTTTGGGTCACCAGAAAGAGCTACCCACCTAAACGGACCTCTACCTTCACAGAAATACGGTCTTATGTATTCAAGCACAAAGCCGGATATCTTAAATGCATCCTTAACTCCGCCCTTCTCTGCTTGTCCTCTTAAATTATTTCCATACTCAAAGGTAACTGCACCCTGTTTTTGCATATCAAGCATTGCAGAAACTTGGCGTGCCATTGATTCATACGACCGTTTTATATAATCTTCAGGCTTCTTTTTTCTAAGTTCAATAGCTTCATCAAAACTCATCCCCCCTGGCACATAGCCATTTAATTCATCGTGTGCAGAAGTTTGGTCAGTTAATACATCAGGTATAATCCCCATTTTAACAAGCTCCGGATGTGTCTCAGATGCATTGCCAACAAGCCCAATTGAAAGTGGTCTCTTATTTTTCACTGCCTCATTTACAAGCTTTATTGCAGAATCAAGTGACTCCACTATTTTATCACAAAACCCTTGTCTCACCCTACGTTCAATCTTCTTGCGGTCAACTTCTACATCAAGTATTACTCCCTCATTCATAGTGGCTGCAAGTGGCTGAGCGCCACCCATACCACCCATACCAGCAGTGAGTATAAATTTACCTTTAAGTGAGCCACCAAAGTAGCGAGTTGCACAGGAGGCGAGTGTTTCGTAGGTTCCTTGTATAATACCTTGTGCCCCTATGTATATCCACGAGCCGGCAGTCATTTGACCAAACATTATCAACCCCATTGCTTCAAGGTGTCTAAAATAATCCCATGTCGCCCACTTTGGGACAAGTAAAGCATTAGTAATCAATACTCTTGGTGCATATGTAAAAGTTTTGAATACCCCAACAGGCTTACCTGATTGAATAAGTAAAGTTTCGTCATTTTCTAACTCTTTCAGAGTCTCAACAATCTTATCATAGCAGTCCCAGTTCCTTGCTGCCTTCCCTGTTCCACCGTAAACTATGAGCTGTTCTGGAAGTTCAGCGACATCTGTGTCTAAGTTATTCATCAGCATACGCATAGCAGCTTCAGTATGCCACGATTTGCAAGTTATAGTATTACCTATCGGTGCTCTGATAACTCTCATATTGCCTCCTTTTTTTGTGTTAATTATAAATATGGAAATAATATCAGTCAAGCAATAATTATTGCAAGCTAAATTTATTGACATTTAAGCAATTTTATAATAAAATGCTAAAAACGAATGGAGCGAATGAGAGCAAATAAGGCGCTGTCATTAGGGTAATTTTGTTACATTTATATTATGGAAGACAAAGTTTTACAGATTATAGATGCCAACCTAAACCGTGCAAGAGAAGGGCTTCGTGTTGTTGAGGACGTAGCAAGATTTGTGCTACAAGATGAAAAGTTAACTAAAGAGATAAAAGCTGCACGCCATAAATTGAGCAAATTATTAGAGATTCTTCCCCCGCCGAGGCGGGGTCAGAATGACATATGGGGGACAGCGCTTATTAAGGTTAGAGATACGACAAAAGACTTAGGTAAATATAGTGACTTTGATACCTGTTCTTATAAGGATTTGAGAGAAGTAGTTAGAAGTAATCTAATACGAGCACAAGAGGGCTGTAGGGTTATAGAGGAATTTAGTAAGTTGTTTAGCAAGGAGCTTCCACCTAAAGTTAAGGAGATAAGGTTTAAGGTTTACGATATTGAAAAAGTAGTTATTCAAGCACTCAATGCCAGACTTTAGTTTATATGTCATACTTGACGAGAAGTATATCAGGGATAGAAATTTGACCTCTACTATTATTGAGCTTGCTCAAGGTGGTGCTACAATTATTCAGCTACGTGAGAAAAGTAAAAATACAAAAGAGTTCTTACAAGATGCAATAAAAGTGAAAGAGGTGACTCGTAAATTTGGTATCCCATTTATTGTTAACGATAGAATAGATGTAGCAATTGCAGTAGATGCTGATGGAGTCCATCTCGGTGAAGATGATATGCCTATCTCTTACGCAAGAAAGATTCTTGGTAATCGTATAATTGGAAGCTCTATAAGAAGCGTAGCTCAAGCATTAGAGGCAGCCAATTCTGGTGCTACTTATTTAGCTGTAGGCTGTCTGTTTCAATCAAGTACTGCATCTAAGCCAATTGTGCCATTAACACTTATTTCTGAAATTAAGAAAGCTGTTAGAATTCCGGTAGTTGGGATAGGTGGTATAACTATTGACAGGATTGCTGATGTCCTTGCTGCAGGTGCAGATGGTATATGTGTAGCAGGTGATTTGTTTAACTATCCCAATTTGAGAGACAGAACATATGAATTTAAGCTCAAAATCCAAAAGAAGATCAAAAAGTGCTGATGCTTTTGGAGTGCAACAACTCAGTTGTTGCAGCATTCGGAGTGTTACAATGTCAGGAGACATTACACTCCAGAATAAGGGGGTGTAAAATGAGGCTTGGTGTAAATATAGACCATATTGCAACTATAAGGGAGGCAAGGAAGGCAGATTTTCCAGACCCTGTCCAAGCAGCTGTCCTTGTTGAGCTTGCCGGTGCCTATGGAATAACAATACACTTACGCCAAGACAGGCGCCATATAAAAGAGAGGGATGTTGAACTTTTGAAGCGGACGATAAAATCGCATCTTAATGTGGAGCTCTCATTGAATAAGGAAATACTCGACTTCATTCTTAAAGTTAAGCCGGATGCTTGCTGTCTTGTGCCTGAAAGAGTTGAAGAAGTCACTACAGAAGGTGGGCTTAATATCATAAAATTTATGGAGTCAACTAAAGATGCAATTAAGGAACTAAAAAATGCAGGAATATTAGCTACTGTTTTTATAGAGCCTGAAGAAGAGTTAATAAAAACTGCACCAGCCTGTTATGCCGATGCTATAGAGATAAATACAGGTAAGTATTCAGATGCTAAAACTACCAAAGAGAGAGAATGTGAGCTTAATCGGATTAAATCTGCTGCTAAACTTGCGCACTCATTGGGACTTGAAGTGCATGCAGGTCATGGTCTCAATTACCATAATGTCCAGCCTATTGTGAAGATATCAGAAATTGTAGAACTAAACATAGGACACTCAATTATCTCAAGGGCTGTATTTGTGGGGCTTGAGAGAGCAGTGAGAGAAATGATGACACTTATTTAATTACTTTTAACGGTAATTTAACGGCAACATTGCCGTTAAATTACCTCGCAGTGGGACTACGAATTATAATACAAATTGTTACAGAATTACCAGTGTTAATCAGTGTCTATATCTGTGTTCATCTGTGCTAAACTTAAGTGTCACAAGATTTGCTATTTAAATAAAGTGAAAGGAGGTGAAATAAAATGAACAGGAAAGGCTTTACCCTAATTGAGCTTATAGTGGTTATCGTGATTATCGGTATTCTAGCTGCCATCGCTATTCCAAGGTTTATGGGCGCTCAGGATAGGGCAAGGATTGGGGCTGCAGAGGCTGATGTTACATTGATGAGACAAGCTTTGGGGCTTTATGAGATAGACTACTCTACTTATAACGCTACCGGTGGACCGACCACCGATTATGCTAACTTTGTAGCTGCGATAAAAGGACCCGATGGCAAGCCATATATGTCTCTACCTGATACAACTAACTTTACTGACTTTAGCTTTACACCTCTGGGCGATAGTTCCTTCACAATAACTGTTAAAGCAAAGGATGTTGCTAAGACTACAGTTACCGGTACTCCTACTAAGACATACCACTAAGAGGTTAGACCTCTCAATTAGTAGGGGTTTGATTAATCAAACCCCTACTAATCCCGATAAATTAGAGCCCTACGGTTCATGGTTTATCGGGATTCTATTTTTACAGAATGTCAGAAGCAATCTCAAGATTGCTTCGGCTGCGCCTCGCAATGACAGTATATTCCTTAATTTACACAAAATCCCTGACATAGCCTTATTTTTATGATAAAGAGACAGACATATAGGAGTGGTTTTACACTTGTTGAACTCATAGTTGTTATTGTGATTATGGGTATCCTTTCGGCTATGATGGTGAGAGTTAGGACAGCACAAGATAGGGCAAGGATTGGGGCTGCAGAGGCTGATGTTACATTGATGAGGCAAGCTTTGGGGCTTTACGAGACAGACTATTCTACTTATAACATTAAAACCATCTCATCGTATGCTGATTTTGTGGGTAAGTTGAAGAGACCCGATGGTACAGCATATATGACTTTACCTGATACGACTAACTTTACTGATTTCACCTATTCTGGGAACGATTCTACCTATACTATAACAGTGAAAGCCAAAGATAATAGGAAGACCATAGTAATTGGAACCCCCAAGAAGACTTATCACTAAAAATGACGAAATCCGAATGACTAATGACGAATTTCGTCATTCAGATTTAGGGTTTCGGAATTATTTTTATGTATATTTTATTCTTCATCTTAGGTGCCTGTTTTGGTAGCTTCTTCAGTGTATGCATACATAGAATACCAAAAGGATTATCTATTATTTCGCCTCGTTCTTATTGTCCGATGTGTAAGCATGTAATTAAATGGTATGATAATATACCTATCATTTCATATTGCATACTTAAAGGGAAATGCCGCTATTGTGGTAAAAAGATATCTATGCTGTACATCGGGGTTGAACTTATAACTGCAGGTGTATTTCTTATAGCTTTAATAAAATTTGGAATCTCAATTAAATTTTTAATCTATCTTATATTATTCTCGTTACTTATCATTATTTCATTTATTGATATGAGAACAGAAATAGTGCCAGATATTATTACCATGCCAGCTATCATTATTGGAATAATGGCAAGTATTTTTACAGTCTCTGTTATTAGTTCATTAAAGCCACTTGGTAACATCGGTAAGATATACAGTTCTATCATAGGTGGGACAGTAGGTGCATCAGTCATTGCTATATTTGCTATAATTGGTAGATTAATTTTTAAACAAGAGGCAATGGGGGGTGGTGACATAAAATTACTTGCTATGATAGGCACCTTTATCGGTTGGCTAAATGTGTTATGGACTATTTTTATAGGCTCTTTTATAGGCTTAATATTTGGAATTATTATGAGGCGCCGTAAGATACCGTTTGCACCCGCTTTATCTATAGCTACATTTATAATTGTTGTAATTGGAACCCCTATAATTGCTTGACAAAATAAAATTTTAGGTTATATATAAAGAGTATGAGACAGAAGGGATTTACAGTTATTGAGACTACACTTGTATTAATCATTCTTGGTATTATATTAGGCATAAGTATGGCTTCTTACAGGAACTATATTCCGAGAATGAGACTAAATGCAGCAAAAGATGAGGTGTTAGCAACATTACGACTTGCCCAAACTAAGGCAATAGCTGAGAGGAAGATTTATCAAGTCATATTTGAGAAAGCTACTAATAGTTATAGGATTAATCCGGATGGTGAGTCTAAGCCTTTGCCACAGGGTATTTCAATCGCTAACTCTTTTGATATTACATATCAATTTAATCCTGACCATACTGCAAAAATGATACCATGTGATGTCACCCTTGTCAATCCTCGTAATAAATCTGTTATATTTTATGTCATCCCAGCTACAGGTTATATAAGGGTAAAAGAATGAATAAAGGTTTTAGTATCATTGAAGCAATAGTGACCTGTGTTATACTTGGAGTTATAGTACTTGCAGTTATTAGACTATTCCCTACATCAGCTGTTGTTAATGCAAGGGCTGATAGGATGAGTGAAGCTACAGTAGTTGCTGAAGATAAGATTGAACAGTTTAGGTCTATGGGATTTGATGAACTTAAGAATCTTATAATAACTGGGTACAATACTGGAACTGACACAATTGGCTATATAACAAGGAGTTGGGCACTCACAGACTCAATTGAAAATGTAGTTCGTGTTGATGTTACTTGCTCATGGCGAGTCCCGGGTAGCACGGGGTATTCAAGTACTCGTGTCATAACACAAATCTCAAAACATGACTAATACCTGTCTGCCAACAGGCAAGAAAGGACTAACACTTGTTGAATTACTTATCACACTTGTAATCTCAAGTATAATAATAGGAGCTGCTGTTGCGTTACACATACATAATCAAAGGACTTTTGCTAAAGAAGAAGCATTAACTGATGCCCGAAGCAATACAAGGGGAGGACTTGGGATTTTAATTGATGATTTGAGAATGGCTGGCTGTAATCCGAGGGAGGCAGCTGATTTTACACCCGGAATTAAGAGTGCATACTCTGATTCTATAAGGATAGCAATTGATATAGATACTAATGGCACAGTGAGCAGGGATGACGAGCGGCGTGGCTATTATCTATCTGGAGATAACCTTTACAGGTACATATTACCACTGGCAGGTGGGATAGATACTATAGTTGTTGCAGAAAATATAGATTACCTTGAGTTTAGGTATTTTGATTCTAACGGAACTGAATTATTAAGACCAGTTGATGTGTCACAGTTAGAAAATATCAAGTCAGTAAAAATTGTAATTGTGGGTAGGACAGCTAAAGAGTTTTCTGACCACAAAGACTCAGGTATGTACCCAAATGGACAAATATACGATGATAGATACTATAGGTGTTGGGACTCTACATATGTGAGACTCAGAAATTTATAGATGAAAGCAAAATGATTGTATTCCTTTTTATTTTGTCTGCTTTCTGGTCACAAACTGACTGGTCAGGTGGGAGTGGCCAAGGGACTTGGGCTAATACTACAAAATATTTTAGTGGCTCAAATATTGATTGTACAAGGCTTCCTGGCAATATTTTGCTTAATGCACCAAACGGCTGGAATGGGACTGGACAACTTAATGCGACCGGCATTTGGGCATTTGTTGGGGGCAGCAATTCTAAATTTTGGAGTGCAATGTCTCCTGACATTGCAACACTAATTTATGCGGCCGGCGATAGCGCTGCCCTTAAAGGGTTTGTATTTAAATCAGCGGATGGTGGAAACAGCTGGATAAATGCTGGAATACCCGCATGTAATTGGGTGCATGACATTATAGAAATAGGACAGGATACAATTTTAGCAGCTACAAGTGCAGGTGTGTTTAGGTCAACAAATGGAGGTGTAAGTTGGAGCCCTACTTCGCTTACTATTGCTACACATTGTCTGCTGCGTTCAAGATTAGGTGTCCTATATGCAGGAACAGAAGGAGGTGCCGTTTATAAGTCACTTGATGATGGAATAAATTGGTCAAATACAGGAACCTTGACTAATGCTACTTCTATATGGACACTGATTGAGGCAAGTGGTGATACCTTATATGCTGGAGGAACAAAGAACCCAACAGGACCAGTAGATGAGCTTGTATGTGTATTTAAGTCAGCTAACGGGGGGATAAGCTGGGGTGATGTTAGCTTTAACACCAAAGATAAGCGTGTGTATTCAATGATACAAGCACAAAATTTAACAATTTATGCAGGAACAGGACCGGACTCAGGTGAAGTATGGAAAACACAAAATGGTGGTGCGACCTGGACACGTACACAACACTTACCTTATGCGGAAGCTGTCTACTCTTTATTACAGAGCGACAAGGGAACAATCTATGCAGGAACAGGAACGTTAGCAGGTTATCTGTATAAATCAACAGATGGGCAAAACTGGACGTACGAAACGATAAACACAACTGTTAGTTGCATATACTCTTTGTTACAAACAAATAATGGATTCTTATATGCTGGCACAATCAAGGGGGTAGGCAGTACCACAGCTGTCTGGAAGGCTGGCTATTTCTCTACAGGACAGCTTAAGTCGTCAAGCTACTTAGCGAGTACTACAAATCAGGTTGATTATGATACAGTAACTTGGGATGCAGATTTACACGGTGGAAGTATTCAAGTATGGATTAGGACTAATACCGGCCCTGATATGTATGGAGTAGACTCTTTTCGTGTAATGACAAGTGGTGATACGATACCGACTCAATTCAACAATAAGGGATATATACAGTACCAGGTCAAATTAGCTACACCAAACAATGACTCTACACCTGTATTTAAGTATATAAAGATAAGTTATACCTGTCCTAGCAGGATAGAACTGACCTGTGAGTCACAAAATGACTATGTGTTATTTGATGGTTTACCTAATCCGTTTAATCCAGACAGAGTTGGGACACGAATCAGTTACAAACTACCTGCTAAAAGTAGTGTATCACTTAAAATATACGATTTCACAGGTAGACTTATAAGAACACTCGTAAATCAAAGTCAACCACCCGGTTATTATACAGTTGAATGGGATGGGAGGCAAGACAACAGAATGAGAGTAGCGTCTGGAGTATATTTCTATAGACTTGCTACCCCATCCTTCTCGGAGGCTAAAAAAATAATCCTTATCCGGTAAGGAATGTAAGCCCCGTCGTTAAACACACAGCCAGTCAAACTTAACAAAAATTAACAGAAGGTTATGAAAAACTATCACAAAAAACTTTTTTGCGTTGACAAAATGAAATTAAAAAGTATAAATAAGATTAGGGAGTGAAATTATGAATAAACGAGTTATTTTAATCATCACTTTTTCAGCTTTATTATTTAATTTGGGTGTAGCTAACTCTTTTGAGAGAAAGCCAAAAAGATATCGGTAGCTACCTAACAAAGGTGGAGATTGAAAAGCGTAAAGATATTCACAAGCTTTATAATTTAGGGCTTCCAATCTATGAGGATATGCATAGCTACATTATTGCAGATGCTACTCCTAATTTTATTAGATTGCTTATAAAGGAGAAGTTTAAATTCCAGGTCTTAGATACAAATCCATAAGATAAAGATTATTACCTCGTCTTTCTTGTAGCCGAAAAGAATCTTGTCCCGACTCTGTCTGGATTTGGTAAAATTATATTCTTTTATGAGTAACTATAATTTTAGCTCATATGATAGGCTACAATGCAGGTAGTAATACTGTTGAAGTACACACTAACAGCGCTTCTGAATGGCTTGCCGATTTCCTTATAGCATGTGTAGATAGCTATGTTACAGATTTAGAAACCTACAAAGTGCTACCCGGGCCTCCGTATAGTGACCATGCTTCTTTCTGGGATGAAGGCTACAATGCTCTATGTTCACATGAGTATGATTTCAATCCTGAGTATCACACTACTGGTGATTTAATAATTACTTTGAAGAATACCGGGACAGCAAAAGCAAAAGGAGTAAGTGCAACTCTAATCACAGCTGACCCATATGTTACTGTGAATGTAGGGGCTGGAAACTGTGTAGATATAGAACCTGATTCAACAGCTAATCTCTCCCCTCTAAATGTATGGCGGTTTGGTAGTGATGGCTCTGTAACTGAAGAGGGTTGGTACATTGATGATATTTATGTTGGACCTCATACTGGAGTAGAACTAAGCGAATATACTCCTTCAAGTTTTGCTATCTTACAGAATAGACCAAACCCATTTACAAAGTCATCAGTTATTAGTTACCAGTTGCCAGTTAAATGTCATGTAAGCTTAAAGATTTACGACTGTGCAGATAGATTTATTAGAACTCTTGTTGATGATAATAAGAAACCTGGCTATTATTCAGTTAAGTGGGATTGCTATGACTCTTCTGGGAGGAGAGTCCCTTCCGGAGTGTACTTCTACAGATTTGAAAGCAATAGATTTAATAAAACTATGAAGCTATTACTTTGTAGGAGGAACCTTTAAGGATGTCATTCTGAACGAAGTGAAGAATCTCATTTTCTTTTGCAAGGCTACCCATTCCGACATGGAACGGGTCGGGAAAGCCTTGCCCTATACGTCTTTATAGTTTATATCCAATATCTCTAAGGAATTTCTTTCTCTCTTTTATTTCTTTTTCACTTTCTATTCCAGTAGTAGATAAGCCATCAACAATACCAAGTATAGCCCTACCTTTTTCTGTCTCTCCTATAATGACTTGAGTTGTATTTGCAGTAGCACAAAATATACTACAAACTTCCGGTACTGCCTTTATTCTTGGCAATAAATTCATTGGGAAAGCATTACGGATAAAAATAATAAATGAATGCCCAGCCCCAATATTTAGGGCGTTATTTTTTGCAAGTGTGATGAGTTCATCATCATTACCAGACCATCTTACAAGTCTAGGACCCGAGGATTCACAAAATCCTATCCCAAACTTGATACCAGGAACGCTTGATATTAGGGCTTCATGTAAGTCTTCGACAGTCTTTATAAAATGAGACTGCCCAAGTATGAAGTTTACATCGCTTGGCTTGTCAATTTCGACAATTTTAATTTCCATATTCCCTCCTACATGTTTAAATAAAGTGGTTTAATTTTATACTGTTTCACTGAAGAAGTCAACTCAAAATTGAGAAACAAATACATTTTAGGCATTTGATTTTCTATATAAAACTTGACTTCTTATAATCATTTTGTATAATTTTTAATCTATGATTAAAGTAATTAGACATCCAGTTGCTGAGTTAGAGCTCTCAATAATAAGGGAGAGAAGTATACCATCAGCTACATTTAGGGCAGGTATTGATAAGATAACAGAAATCCTAATGCTTGAGCTTATAAAAGGAGCCCGCATATATAATTATGTGCTGGATACTGTCCTTGTCCCTATTTTACGGGCAGGAATTTTCATGCTTCCGGGTGCTATCAAATTTTTACCAGCATCAAAAATAGGGCTTATAGGATTAAAAAGGGAGGTATCACCTCAAGATGATAAGACACTTGTGCCTCATACTTATTATGTAAATTTACCCCAAAAATTAAGCACCGTCGTAATCCTTGACCCAATGCTTGCTACAGGTGGGACAATGGTAAAGGCGTGCGAAATATTAAAGGGCTATGGTGCAAATTCTATTTACGCGCTTACTATCGTTTGTGCGCCTCAAGGGGTAAAGCTTGTTGAGAAAATGGTGCCAGAACTTGAGCTTCTGACTGTATCAGTAGATAAAGGGCTTGATAAGAACGGTTATATTGTTCCCGGTATAGGAGATGTAGGGGATAGGCTGTTTGGGCGGTAAGAAATGACGAAATCCGAATGACGAATGACGAAAAACATGGGGTATAAAGATACTGTTCATTTACCACGTACTGATTTTTCTATGCGTGCCAATTTGCCTAAAAAAGAAATAGATATCTTGGGCTTTTGGGATGAGCTTGATATCTACAAAGAGGTACGTAAATCACGTTCCGGTAAAGAGAAGTTCGTCTTACATGATGGCCCACCTTACACGAATGGTCATATCCACCTCGGGCAGGCATTGAACAAGATTTTGAAAGATACTATTGTGAAATATAAAGCAATGATGGGTTTTGATACCCCTTGTATACTTGGTTGGGATTGTCATGGTATGCCTATTGAGCATGAAGTTATAAAGACAGAAGCGAGAAGTGAGAATCGAGAAGCGAAAGACCAGAAGACAGAAGATATAAGGCGTATAGAAATAATCAAAAAATGTCGCCTCTATGCAGAAAAGTTTGTACATATCCAGATGGCCGAATTCAAGCGGCTTGGTGTTTTTGGTGATTGGGCTAACCCATACTTAACAATGGATAAGAGCTACGAGGCAAAGATTATTGAAAACTTTGGTGCTATGTTAGATAAAGGTTATGTTTATAGGGGACTACGTCCAATTTACTGGTGTTTTCACTGTAAGACAGCTCTGTCAGAACATGAGGTTGAATATGCGGAGTGTAAATCGCCATCAGTATATGTTAAATTTACTGTCAAAGATACTATTGCCGATATCCCATATCAAACAAATTTTATCATCTGGACAACAACACCATGGACTATACCTGCAAATGTAGGTATAGCAGTAAATCCAAATTATGAGTATAGCTTTGTCCTTATGAATAATGAAGTATATGTGGTTGCTAAAGAGTTAGTTGAAAGTATAATGTCAGTAATTGGATTCTTCGAAGGATCCCGTGGAAAAGGTTATAAAATAATAAAAACTGTAAAAGGCGTAGAGCTTGAAAACTTACATTGTCAACACCCATTAGGAGGTAGGGGTTTGATTAATCAAACCTCTACAGTAGTATTAGCTGATTGGGTAGGTCTTGAACAAGGGACTGGTTGTGTCCACATAGCACCGGGACATGGGTATGAAGATTATCAAGTTGGTCTTAAATACAAATTACCTATAATTTCACCTGTTGACGAGTCAGGTAAGTTCACTGAAGAGGCAGGCGAATTTGCGGGTAAGCAAGTTTTTGATGCTGACCCATATATTTGCAATGTTTTAAGGGATAATGGATTTCTACTTTACGAGGGTAAAATTTTACACTCCTACCCCCATTGTTGGAGGTGTCGTAAGCCGTTGATATTTAGGGCTGCATACCAGTGGTTTTTGGCCATTGACCACAACAATTTAAGAAATGAATGCCTTGCAGAAATAGAAAATATAAACTGGATTCCTTATTGGAGTAAAGATAGGATTAAAAATATGGTTGAGGAGCGTCCCGATTGGTGCCTTTCAAGGCAAAGATATTGGGGTGTTCCTATTCCTGCAATTTACTGTAAGAATTGCGACTCCCCTATTTTAGAAAAGGGTATTATTAAGAGGGCACAAACAATTATCAAAAATGGTGGTGGAGAAGCATGGTTTACTTGTGATATTTCCGACTTAGTCGGCTCCGCTTCTGGCGGAAAAGAATTGACCTGCCAGCAATGTGGTAAAAAAGAGTTTAGAAAGGGAACAGATATTTTAGATGTATGGTTTGATTCTTCTTGTTCTTACAGTGCTGTTTTGAAGAAGAGCGATGACTTAAAGTATCCAGCAGACTTGTATCTTGAGGGTGCAGAACAAGCGAGGGGCTGGTTCCAATTATCTCTTATTGAGAGCCTGATTACTGATAAGAAGGCGCCTTATAAATCAGTAGTTTCGCATGGTCTTATACTTGATAGTTCGATGAGGAAGATGTCAAAATCGCTCGGTAATGTAATTTCGACAGATAAAATATTGAAAAAGTATGGTGCTGATATATTAAGATTACAGTTTTTGTCAGTTGATTACACTCAAGATTTCCCATTTAGTGAGGAGTTGTTTCTACCAGTGATAGATTCGTATCGTAAAATAAGGAACACTTTTAGATTCTTGCTTGGTAATCTTTATGATTTTAATCCAGAAAATAAAGTATCATATAATAAACTTTTAGAAATTGACCAGCTAATTTTACATAGACTCCAAAAACTCATAGAGAGAGTGACTGCTGCTTATGAAGAGTTTACATTTTATAAAGTGTGCTCTCTATTTCATAACTTCTGTGTAGTTGACCTATCCAAATTTTATCTTGACATCTTAAAAGATAGACTTTATACTTATGGGCTATCATCTATAGAAAGGAGGGCGGCGCAGACAGTTCTGTATGAAATATTGGATACATTGGTCAGACTTATAGCTCCTATCTTACCATTTACTGCAGAAGAGGTATGGCAATCAAAAATCAAAAATAGAAAGGAATGTGAGAAGTCAGTTCATCTATCACTTATGCCTAAGCCAAATGAAGCTTTGCTTAATAATGAGTTATCACTTAAATGGGATGAGCTTAACTCAGTAAGAGATGAAGTTTTACTTGCACTTGAACTTGCACGAAAAGACAAATTTATCGGGAATTCGCTTGAAGCAAGTGTAGTTATATGGACACAGGATAAAAGGCTTAGAGAGCTACTTAAGAAGGAACTACACCAACTACCTAGTATATTTATTGTATCACAGGTGAGTATTTCACAGGTGAAAGGTATGCTTAAAGGCAAGAAAGTAGATGTAAAGATACAAAGGGCGGCTGGTAAGAAGTGTGAGCGGTGTTGGATTTTTTCTCAAGAAATAGGTAAAAACATGGATTACCCAACCCTCTGTCCTAAGTGTATAGGAGTAATAAAAAGGGGTGACTATGGAGGCTAAAAGACTTGTATACTTTAAGAGACTACTTTTAAAAAAGAAAGAAGAGCTTGAAGACCAGTTAGCTGAAATTGAGGCCAAATTTGTAAGTTCACAGCAAGAAGCTTCAAACGACCTATCTGCATATCCGCTACATACAGCTGACCTTGCCACAGATGCAGAGACAAGAGAGGAGGAATCGCTCGTTATTAGTTCAATTGTAAACGAACTTGATAAGGTTAACAAGGCTATTGAGAAGATAGATTCTAATACTTATGGCCTGTGTGAGAAGTGTGGCAGTGAAATATCTGAGAGGCGGCTTAAGCTCATCCCTTATGCAGAATTTTGCACTAAATGTGGTTCACCGTGGAGTGGGGAAGAAAAGCGATAATTGTAAGCTTAAGTGTGTTAGGAGCTGACCAATTGAGCAAATTATGGGTATCAAGTCAATTTAGTCAATCACAATCAGTTAAGGTTATAGGTGATTTTATGAGAATTACACTTATACAAAATCCACACGCCATCTTTGGGCTACAAGTTAAGCTCCCGTTCATACCACTTGTAATCCTTGCAGTTTGTGCAGTATGTCTTTTCTTATGGAGGTCGAGAGCTACTGCACTCTCATTTATATTAGGGGGTGCTGTTGGAAACCTAATAGATAGAATAAGAATTAAAGCAGTTATAGATTTTATTGATTTGGGGGTAAGTAAATTAAGGTGGCCTGTCTTTAATATTGCAGATTCCTGTATAACTATTGGAATACTGTGGCTAATTATTAAAGGGTTAAAAGCAAAGTAATCTAGAGGTTACAATGGTAATGCGTAAATTAAGAAAAAAGATGACGGTATTTCTATGGTTTGCTGCGACTGCATTCATATTATTTTTATTCCTTGAGTGGGGAATGCGATTTAGCTCGTCAAAGAGATTGAGCCCGAGAGAGAGGGGTATAATTGGTGTAGTTAACGGTAAGCTACTATCTTACAGTGCTTATTCAAGCCTCATTGGAGTACATAGGGAACGTGGGATTGCACCGTATGAGGCAGAAAAGATTGCATTTAATGTGCTTGTTGAAGAGGCACTACTTGACGAGGTATTTGAACGTATGAAACTTAAACTTACAGATGAAGAGGTGGTCGAAATTATAAGAAATAATCCACCACCTGAATTATTAAAAGATACTTCACTACAAACAGATGGCAGATTTGATTATGCCAAATATCATTCCATTATAGCCAGTCCAGCTAATCTTGGATGGGTTAAGTCATACCAGGCATTGATAAAGACACAGCTACCAAGACAGCTAGTGTATCAGAATATAGTGGCTACTGTTAGACCTACTACAATTGACTTATCTGAGGCATACTTACATGAAAATGTGAGCCTTAAGCTTGAATATGTGGTCATTGAGCCAAGAGGTGCGACCTCAAGTAAATTAGAAGTTAAGCCAGATGAGGTAAGAGAATATTACGAAAAACATAAAGAGGAGTTCAGAGTTCCGGAAAAGCCTTTGATACATTATGTATATTTTCAAGTCTTACCTACTATTGATGACGAATCTTATATAAAAGAGGAGGCTGACGAAATATTTGACCGCGCCAAGCAAGGGGTTCCTCTTGATACCCTTGCAATAGAATACAATTGTAAAATAACAGTTGCTGAAAATACAGGTAGGGGTTTGATTAATCAAACCCCTACTGGTGCTCCAGTGAAGAGAGCCGATGGATATCACATTATTCAAGGGGATAAAGAGTTAGTCCTCCCAATACGACCGTCTGACGAAACTATTGCAAAAGTAGAAGAGATGGCAACTAATTTTGTAGAGGCAGCTCGAGGTCGTACCTCTAAGGCTGGATTTGATGATGCAGTTGTAGATTATGGATTAAAAGTTGAAAAGAGTTACGGTGAAATAGGGGAACTCGACCTTTCTTACATAGACTTTAAGAAACCGAATAAAATTATAGGTCCAATTGAGGGCAATAATTGCTTCTATGTATTAAAGACTATGGGAACCGAGCCTTCCCGGGTACCAGATTTATCTGAAGTAGAACCTATTGTACATGAGAAATACTTAATGGAGCGAGCCATTACTTTTGCTAAAGAGTTGCTCCATGTCATTCTGAGCGAATCGAAGAATCTATCCAAAGAAGATGAGTTCAAAAAAGCTATGTCTCAAAATGGACTGCAAGTCAAAACTACAGGCTTAATAAAACTCGAAAATTCACCCGAAGGCACCGATTTCTTCATTCAAGCTTTAAATATTCAGAAGGACAAAGTTGGTATTGTGGTGACTGACAAAGATGTGTACCTCGTCCATTGTTTGGATAGGGTTGAGCCATCGCAGGAGCAAATCAATAAGGAGTTACCAGAATTTGCTGGTAAATGGATGAATGAGGAAGGTAAAAAAGTCTACACTGATTGGCTTAATAACTTAAAGACGACCGCAAACATCAAAGACTATAGATACGAAATACATTAGATAACCAGAGTACAAGAAATTCTAAATCCGAAATTCTAAACAATACCTAAATTCCAATTCACCAAATCCCAAACAGTGTTTGGAACATTGGAATTTGGATTTTGGGATTTGTTTAGAATTTAGTGCTTCGGATTTAGGATTTATTTCTTATCATATATTGGTGGGCTTGATGCATGAAGGCTTCAAGTCTTGTATATGCTGTTGATTGCTCAAGCCCATCGTATGCCATATTTAAATATGGGATACCATATTGTTCTTTTACAGTTGCCATAACAGCAGCTGTATTTGTGCCGGGCATACATGTAAATGGCATCACAGTTATTATACCGGATGCGCCTTTAAGGATGAACTCTATACACTTACCTACTGATAGGACTGCCTCACCTTCAACTGTTTGGTGTAAATAAGGGTTACTGTAGCGGAATAATGTCTCAATGTTAGGTTCTTCAAAATTTAAATTGTATTTCTTATCCCGATAAGGTTGGGACAGGAATCTTTTTTGTAGCCTGTGTTCAGCCCAGTGTAGATATTTACCTGTAACCCAATATGTAATTAGCTCCTTATAATTTTTATTTACAACACTATCTTCTTTTCTTCTAAAGTTGACATAGAAAAACCATTCAGCAGTTGATGCCTGCCACACTTCACCGCCCAATTCTTCTATAGTTCTAACCAGATTATCATTTGAAAAATGATGCGACCTCACATATATCTCACCTGTAACCCCTATCACAGGTTTAGTCCCGATAGAATCGGAATTAATAGGTACAGATTCAAATTCTCTCCTTATAGCTGGCATTACTTTGTTTACATCTCTACCGGCTTCAATTTGTTTACATATGAGGTCAAGGCATTTAAAATAAACTCTATCTGTCTCCCCCTTATTAATCTCATACGGTCTTGTCTTTCTTACAAGTTTATCAATTACGTCAACTGCACATACACCTGCCCATGCTATTTTGTCAAAATTTAGTCCATACTCTTTTAAAGTTTCATAAAATTTAGACGCCTGATTTGGTGATACTATAGGGACATTATCGTAACCCATTTCAGAAAGTATAATTCTTTGTAGTTTATTATATTGGCCAAATCTACAAGGACCGCAAGATTCGGGCATAAAGAATGCTATACTTTTAGGGTTAAAGTTTAAGTCAGCTAAAACCTTTACCATATCTCCTGTTGTTAATATACATGGAAAACATTCCTTACCTGTAGTGTATTTTCTTCCAAGTTCAAGTGACCGCTCATCTGCGATTGGTATAACTTCTGCATTTATTTTACAATGTCTAAATGCGGCAGCAACAGCATATGAGTGATAGCCCATAAATGGGATAAGTAAAGTCCTACCATTGTAGTCAGTTCGGTGAGTTTTAAATATTTGCACAGCTGGCTCAGTCCTGACACTTGTTGGTACATTCTCTATTGAATCTAAAAAGGCTTCGCACCTCGTTATAACACCAGCAGGTGCAGAGTGTTCGTCTACCTCTATAACTAAGTAAGGCTTTTTGCCCATCTCTTTACTGAAGTATTTTAAGATAAATGAATCTGGACCGCAGCCAAAATTTGTTATATATAAAGGATAGAGGTTTGGCTTTTGCTTTATTATCCGGAGTGCAGATAAAATTTGTTGCCCATATCTCCAATACATATTTGGCCAATCATTTCCTATATCTATTGCCTCTATGGATAAAAAGTCCATAGGAATAGCAAGCACGCCTAGGTCGCCTAATATTTTGGGTATATTAAGGTTTAAGCCTGTATCACAGGTATTGTATGGCCTACCAACTATCACAATAGCAAGTTCTTCAAGTGAGTCAATTATATCTTTTCCCATTAATTTTATAGCCTTGTAAAACTCACTTTGTGCCTCATCTGCCTTATTAAGTGCGTGAATAACAGCAGACTTACCTTTACCTAATTTATTACCAACTTTAGTCATAACTTCTTCAATATGCTTCTTCCCTCTCTTCAGGTATAAGATAGGTTTAATTAGCTTTATTTCTTTAGCCTCTGGATTAAGTGCTGCATCTATCACATAAGGGATAGCCTGCTCAAATGGGCAAGTATAACTTTCCTGTATTTTATGGTCTTCTTTTTGCATGGATATTATAGATGGTATAAATATATAATCTACTTTTTTCTCAATTAAATTCAATATATGACCGTGACATGCCTTAACTGGAAAACAATGCTCAGATGTCACAACTTCAACTCCATCATGTACAATCTTTCTATTTGTTGCATTAGATAAAATAACCTTACACCCGAGTTCCTGAAAAAATGTTACCCAAAATGGCAAATATTCATGAAATATGAGCGACATCGGAATACCAATTACTGGTTGTGAATCGTGAGCCGTGTGTTGTGGGTTATAAGATTTAAGAAGGAGTTCATTCCGAATATCAAATAAATCAACTTTTAACTTTTTACTTTTAACTTTTAACTTCTTTTCGTACCTCTCACACCTCGACCCATAGTATAATGGCTCCTCGCCTTCAAGCATAACCTTTTTTATCTCACATGAATTCGGACATTTGTCGCATTCAAAACTCTCAACATTATATCTCTTTTTGCACAAATCAAATCCTTTGAACTTACTTATTATTCTGTCTCCTGACTCCTGTATTCTGTCTTTCATACGCTCCATAGCAATTATAGCAACCCCTATTGCACCAGTCACATCATTATGAGGCGGCACTGTTACAGGCTTATTCAAGACAGACTCAAAAGCAGCCACTACCCCTTTATTATGGGCAACTGCACCCTGGAAGAATATATTATCGCCAATTGGTTTATTGCCTACAACTTTATTTAAGTAGTTATATACAATAGAATACGAAAGCCCGGCTGCCAAGTCTTCACGGTTTGCCCCTTTTTGTTGCCATGCAGTCAAATCAGATTGCATAAATACAGTGCAGCGCTCACCAAGTCTAATTGGCGATTTACTATCAAGTGCACACTTACCAAATTCATCCTTTATATTCAAGTTAAGTCGCTCTGCCTGCTCTTCAAGGAAAGAGCCAGTCCCTGCAGCACACACTTTGTTCATCTCAAAATCCAAAATAGTCCCATTCTGCAGTGATATATATTTTGAATCTTGTCCCCCTATCTCAAATATTGTATCAACTGTAGGGTCTACTTCAATTGAAGCCCTTGCCTGAGCTGTTATCTCATTCTTGACAACATCTGCACCTACAAGGTCGCCTATCATATATCTACCAGACCCAGTAGTCCCAACTCCCTTAACTTCTACTCTGTTACCAACTTCTTCTCCTATTTCCTTAAGTCCACGTAGGACAGCATCTATTGGCCTGCCAGCAGTCCACAAGTAGCGACGAGCAATAATATTCTTGTTCTCATCTACAAGCACTACATTTGTTGAAATTGAGCCCACATCTATACCAAGCCATACAGGGAGGGGTGTATTGCTATCCCGACCCGTCACGGTTCGGGACGGGTACGCCCCTACATCTGATAGTACTGTAGACTGTAGCCAGTGATGGGCTATAACCTTTGGACGTACTTCCTTAAGAGGAGGCAATCCTTTATGCTCTTCTTTACGGTTGGCTAAAAATTCAGGTATTTTTTCAATTTCTAATTTCCAATTTCTAATTTCCAATTTTGCATTTTTGATTTGATTTAATGCGCACCCTATAGCACCCATAGATGCAAAATAAGTTGGTATAATAAGGTCACCATCTTTTCCATAGGATACTTCAGATAGTTCAAATGTCTCTTTAAATGCTCTCACCATCCCTTTATTTGCAGCTACACCCCCTTGAAATGAGACGGGCTTTGTAACTTTTTTCCCTTTTGCAATAACACTCTTAAAGTTCCTTGCCAGTGCAAAACATAGACCTGCAACTATATCATTAACTGGGGTAGCTTCTTGCTGTAAGTGTATCATATCCGTATTTGCAAACACACTACACCTGCCAGCTATTCTTGGTGGATGTATAGATGTGAGTGCAAGTTTACTAAATTCATCAATCCCAATCCCAATCCTTGCTGCCTGCTGGTCTAAAAATGAGCCAGTCCCAGCAGCACAGATTGTGTTCATAGCAAAGTCCTTTATTACATGCATACCAAGATTCTTATCATATTCTATAAGTATAAGTTTTGAATCCTCGCCCCCTATTTCAATGATTGATTTTACTTGTGGATAGAGTGTGCCAGTTGAGATTGTATGGGCAAGTATTTCGTTAACAAATGGAATATTTAGTATCTTAGACAGAAGTTTACCACCCCTTCCTGTAGCAGACATACCAGCAAATTCTGACTCATGGTAGCTATTGAATACAAGCTTAAGAGTGTCATAAGTCCTTTTTAGTGGCTCACCCTCTATCCTTACATACCAGTCTTTTAGTACAGTAGGGGTTTGATTAATCAAACCCCTACTGTCCAGAACTGCCACATTTATTGAAACTGACCCTATGTCTATACCTATGTATAAATCTCTCATCTTGAGATTGCTTCGTCCCGACAGGGTCGGTCCCTGCAATGACAGTTTGAGGTGCCACCTCTTTTCTTCTCAGCTATCTCGTAATAAAACTGCTCTATTTTTCTTGTCACCTTATCCCACGAATATCTAAGTGCTGCCTCCCTCCCCTCTTTTGCTAATCGTGTCCTGAGTTCATTGTTCTTGAATATTCCTATTATAGCATCTGCAATAGACTTAGGATTTTTAGGTTCAACTAATATTCCATTTAAGCCATTAGTTATGACTTCCCTATATCCTGGTATATTAGTAGCAACTACTGGCTTTCCTGAAGCCATTGCCTCAAGTAGGACTATACCAAAACTTTCCATCCCTATTGCAGGTGAACAAAAAACATCACACGACGTATAATATCGGGGTAAAATCTCTGGTGATATAAACCCTTCAAAATAAATATTTTTGATTTTTGCATTTTGATTTTTGATTTTACTTAACCATCCTTTGCCTACGACAATGAGCTTGGAATCGTGAAACTCTTGGCGTACTATCTGGAACGCCTGAATCAGATATTTTAATCCTTTTCTTGGCTCAAATCTGCCAATAAATAGAATATTATGCCCGGCTTCAGATGATACCTGTCTGAATTTTTCAAGTCCATCAACCTCAGGAGAAAACCTTTTGGTATCTACCCCATTAGGAATGATTGTGTACGGTATTTGTATGCCTGCCTGGCGGTAAGACAGGTATCTTTGCATAGTAGTGAGAGCTACACGAGATACTGCAATTGCAGCATCTATTTTCCTTATATAGGGCTGTATTATATATGTAAAATATTTATACAATTTTAGGTCAGGTGCATGAGCATGAAATGTCAGAATATTTATTGCACTTGAACACCTGAGTGCTATAAGTGGTAAAGAAGGGCTAGGCCCATGCATATGAATTATGTCAAAGCTACCCGATGAGTTTAGCACTTTTTTAACCTTTTCATTTAGTCTAAACCCAATAGGGATAACACCGACTGACCTATTTGTCGGATATGGGATTGCTATGCCAAGTCTAATTACATCTTCAGGTGATACCTGTTTATCTCTACTATCTATCTCATAGGTTTCGTAGTCCCGCCATAGGTATGTCTTGTAAGATGTTGTCAATATCTTAACTTCATGCCCCATCTTCATAAGCTCGTGAGAAGTATGGTATACATGCTCTGAGACCCCACCCGGGTATGGATAATATAAGTCAGACACAATACAAATTTTCATTGACACTAAACTACTATACTTTTAGTTAAAAGTCAACAATAAAAACTTGATTTTAAAGCTTTAAAGCTGTATCTTTTTAAAATTGTAGGGGTTTGATTTATCAAACCCAAATTAGAGATGCTCATCCTACTATTATTAAGTTTAGAAACTCCTTTTAGGTATCCTAAAATGTTAATCACTACCCCATCCAATGCTTACTCTTTATCCTTTGCAATTGATACACCTACTGAACTCTTCATCTCTTATCCATTTATAGAGGTAAGGAATGACTCTGTTTATTTCAGGGGTTCTTCTAATGTCTTACTTCTAAAAGATGGTGTACCAATCTCTTCTCTTAATGATGTGTGTTTCACATCAATTGAAAGAATTGAACTTCTTTGTGAGGATGCGAGTTCTACTTATGGAGATTGTGATGCAGTCATCAATATCATAACAAAAAGGGGTAAAGGAGGACAGCCTTACTCAAGTATTAAGCTTATTAAAAATCCAAACCATATCCAATTTGAATTATGTAAGGGTTTGATTAATCAAACCCCTACATTAGACTTCTACTTAGCGGGTGATTTGAATTCGGGCTCCAAATTTAGTGGTAATATTGGACATAAGTCAAGATGGACAAATCTTAGGCTCTACTTAGATAAAGATTTCTTAATCAAAGGCTCGGTGAACAACTTGAGGTTTTCGCTGAAACGCAACTTTTGGAGTATAACCCAAAAATTCAATTTGAGGTCTCACCTCTTGAGTGGACACGAACTCCTATTAGGTGCCGAGAAGGATATAGGCGTATTTATCCAAGACTACTGGGAGCTACGTCCTCTTGTGTATGTTGTCCCAAGTCTTAGGTATAATCATGTAATAAGTAGAATCTATCCTAAAATTGCAATTGGCTGGATTCCAAAGTTTAATATGATTATTTTTGGTAGCTTAACTCAAACTCAATCAAATCTTGGAATTAGGTGGCTGGAGTCAAGCATCAACCTGTTTAAAAACGATGAAAATAATGGCATAGAAATAAGGCTTGTAAGCCCATGGATATACAATTTTAGATTTATAGGAGCAGCTAGCTTGCTTCACCTTGCAAATCAAGGCTGGGGCGATGAATTGGCAATTTTTGGCGAGTACAAAAAGGAGTTTAGGAATGGAGACATTGGAATATACATACTCGGCGACTTGGCAAGTGAGACTATACGAGCTGAACTAAAAATATTAGACGCAAAAATATTTTATAAACTAAAATCTACGGAACCATCCTACGGCTTATTCTGGGAATTCTGGGACTAGAGTCTCTTATTAAGTTACACATGGAATTTAAATTCAATTATGTCACCATCCTTGACTACGTGGTCACGATTTACAAGTCTAATCAAGCCCTTTTCTTTAGCCTCTTTAAATGAGCCAGCAGTCTTAAAATCATTATAACTAATCACCTGTGCTCGTATAAAACCGCGTTCCATATCTGAATGCACCTTACCAGCTGCCTTAAGTACTGTAGTCTCTGCCTTAAGTAGCCAAGCTTTGACTTCGTCACCTACTACAGTAAAAAAAGTAATAATCCCTAATCCGGGATAGCCGATTCTGATAAATTTTTTTAATGGAGGCTCACCTGTCCCAAACTCCTTCTCGTACTCATCCCTCTCTTCTGGATTAAGTTCAGCTATCTCAAGTTCAAGTTTTGCATTAAAATCAATGAGAGGCAACCCATCACTTTCTGCTTTTACTTTTAATTCATCACTCATTTTCTCATTTTCTCTATTAAGTATGAGCACTATTGGTTTTTGTGAAATGAAACCTACCTCTTTTATTAACTTTAGCTCATTTTTTCCAAGTTTCACCTGTTCAAGTCTTCTGAGTGGTGTAGCTTTTTCAAGTACAGCTTTACATTGCTCTAAAAATTTGAGTTCAAGAGATTCTTCGCTACACTTAGAATGACGGTCTTTTATTTTTGAGAATTTATCAAGCCTTGCCTCACATAGCTCAAGGTCTCTCAAGACAATCTCGTTTGATACTTCATTCATATATTTAACAGGCTCTTTGAACTCACCAAAAAATGGTATTACATTGACCAATGCATCAGCTGTTTGTAGCATTGCTAATGTAGACTTTGTAAATCCGGGTAAGTCAATAAATTCAATCTCAGCATATGTTATCTTTTTAGGCTTAAATACAGTTGAAATGAAATCAAGCCGTTCGTCAGGAACTGGTACAGATACAACATTAGGTTCCTGTGCTTTAGTATTATAGGGACGCGCTAACCTTGCCCCTACTCCATAAGTTAGTGCCCTAAATACTGTCGTCTTACCTGCGCCCTGAACTCCTATAATGCCAAGCTTCATAAACTACAAATAGCCACAGAATTACATATTCTCAGAGATTTATAGAGACTTATGGAAATTTGTAGAAACTTATAGCACCAATAAATCTTCATAAATTTTCTACGAATCTCTGCAAGTTTCTATATTTGCATAATTTATTTAGTTCGCATCCCTTACATCTTGGCTTTACTGGTCTACAGATTTCTTTACCAAATTCAACCATTGCTGTATTTAATGTGCCCCAGTACTCTCGTGGTATCACCTGCATCAGAGCTTGCTCTGTCTCATAGGGGGTATTTGTTTTCACAATCCCTAACCTGTTAGATATACGGTGCACATGTGTATCAACAGGAAGCGCTGGTATTCCAAACCCGTATGCGAGTACACAGTTTGCAGTCTTTCGTCCAACTCCGGGTAAAGAAAGTAACTCAGATAGTGTATTAGGAACTTTAGAATCAAATTTATCTACAAGAATAGCTGCGATCTCCTTTATCCATTTTGCCTTGACCTTATAGAAGCCAACTGGCTTAATCAGTGACTCAATTTCCTTAGTTGAGAGTGATTTAAACTCATCTGGTGAGGTCGCACCTCTGGCAGTAGAATATTTTGAGAATAATCGTTTGGTTACAGTATGTGTAACCCCATCTTTAGTGCGTTGTGAAAGTATAGTTGATATGAGAACTTTATAAGGATGAGATTGCTTCCCCTGAAACAAGCCTGCCCTGGCAGTCAGGCCAGGGTTCAGGGTCGCTCGCAATGACAAAAGAGGGGTCAATCCATATTTTCTTTTAAAGAAAGATAGAATGGCAGGTACATCCGTCCCGACACAGAACAGGGCGTGAAGACCTGCCCCTCCTTTATTGTTTGATGTTAATTTTTTCATCCCAGTATTTAGGGTAAACAAGGATATAGTCACCAAATCCATGTTCATCTACAAATATAAATTCCAGCTTCTTTAAGTAATAACGCCATACTTCGTAAGGCTTTTGACTAATCTCAAATGGGTGGCTATCAACCTCATCTGGTGGCCCCAGTTTAATGTATACCCTACCCCTATCTGTTTTCCACCCTTTTCTAGCACATGAGAAGTTCTCATTTGCATAATCTACTCGCTTAAAATATTCATCTTCAAACTCGTTACGCTCAGTTTCTGGACTTGGGTCTCTCTTTTTCCAGAACTCTTTCCAGCATCTTTCCCTTTCAGAAATGGGAGCAGCAAGCAATGAGTCAATCTCATCTGGCTTTGCAATATAAGTTAACTCTTCTATCCTTTTCTCGTAATCCTTAACCCAAAACGGTTCCTGTATGTAGAAACTGTCGCTAACCTCAATACTGCCAACTGAGATTATAACCTTTTGAGTTCCGTATTCAAGTGAGTCAACTGGTATTTCAATTCTTACTGGGTTGATAAACTTTGGCTGGTCAAATTTTACAGAGTTATTAAATTTGCCTATCCAATAACTGAGTTCAAATGGTGAACCAGAAAAATTATAAACTTCAAATAGACAAGCCTTTCCGTCTATAAATCTAATGCTTGAAATAGACTGTGGATAATAAGTACTGAGGTCCTTAAGGACTATAGATTCTATTTTTTTACCCACTCTTTGTGAATTTAAATCCTTTATTTCAAGTTTAAGTTTATATTTACCTGGTGCTACACTCATATTCAGCTCCCTTTTAATTATAGACTTAAGAATTGTAGCTTCATAAGTATAAAGTGAATCTTCTACAACCCACACATCACCAATTTCCTTATCATTTTGGGTTAAGGTACAAGAAATTTGTAGTCTTGCAATAAATATTTTATTAGATTTTATATACACAAGTTCATCTCTATTGATTTCGTAAAAAATTCTAAGTTCAGGAGATTTTGTCTCGTTTAGAAAAGAACCTGTACTAAACCTAAATTCTATATTATCTATATTAAATAGGTAAAGTAAGATTGGAATCATTATAAGTTAATTATATCTTGCCTTAATAATTTGTCAAATATTATTATATTATTAGACACAGATTACACAGATGATAATTTCTTGAGAACTACTTGACAAAACTGTAGTTTTAAGTAATAATTAGTTCGATGTCTAAAACACTGAGCTACACGGATGTGAACACTGATAGGGATGGTGTTTTTGTAATCCATGAACATCACGCAACTCACTTGCATTGGGATATGCGGCTTAGTATGGATGGTGTGCTTAAAAGTTGGGCACTCCCTAAGATACCACCAACAGAGTGTGGTATAAAGAGGCTTGCTCTCCAGACTCAAGACCATTCACTTGACTATGCTAATTTTGAGGGCATAATCCCTAAAGGCTTATATGGAGCAGGTGAAGTTAAAATATGGGATAAGGGTAAGTATGAACTTATTACAAGGGCTCAAAATAAGATAGAATTTACACTTTATGGTAAAAAGTTAAAAGGAACCTATGTACTATTTAAATTTAAAAAGGGGGGCAATAACCAGTGGCTATTTTTAAAGGAAGGGCATAAAAATAATATCAAATATCAAAAATGGGGGTAGAGATATGAAAAATGTATCAAATTTTACCGAAGTCCCTATTGATAAGCTAAGGTGGAGGTGTGACCCAGATAGTTTAGGATTTGAGACAACAGAAGAGCTAAAATTGCAGCCTGCCATAATTGGTCAAAAGAGGGCAGTTAATGCGCTACGGATTGGGCTTGATATTGAAAGCTTAGGGTATAATATATTTGTAGCCGGTCCTGTAGGGACTGGTAGGAAGACAGCTGTCACTCATCTATTAAAGGAAACTGAGCGCTTCAAGCGACTACCTGATGACAAATGTTATGTTAATAATTTCAAGAATCCTGATGAGCCAATACTTATCAGACTGAAAGCAGGACAAGGTAGAGGCTTCAAAAAAGACATGGATGAGCTTATTGAGTACTTGGTTAAGAATATACCTTTAATTTTTAAGAGTGAAGATTACCAGAAAAAAAGAAAAGAAATTATAGAGAAATTTAAAAAGAGACAAAACGAGCTTGTAAAGAATTTTGAGAAAGAGGCATCTAAGGAAAACTTCACTTTAGTTCAATTACAAGTAGGTCCATTTGCAAGACCAGATATAGTGCCTATAATTGATGGCAAGTCTGTAAATTTTCAAGAGCTCTCAACATTAGTTGAGAAGGGCAAATTTTCAAAAACTGAGTTTGCAAAACTTGAGCAGAAGCGTTCTAAACTCGTTGATGAGCTTGAGTCTGTTCTCAAAGAAATAAGAGACATTGAGAAAGCAATTCATGATAAGTTAAGGGAGTTAGACTATGGGGTAGCTACCCCGTTAATTGAGCGTAAAATTGATGAGATAAAAGATAAATACCTGCCCGACAACAGGCAGGCGGGTAAGAATGAAAAAATAAATCAATATTTAGACGAAGTAAAGAATGATATTATTGAGAATTTGGACAGATTTCAGGAGAAACCTGAAAGAGAAACTCCGCTGGATATACCGCCTTCACCTATAGACCTATTTCTTCGCTATCGTGTTAATCTAATTGTAGATAATTATGGTGCAAAGCGGGCGCCTGTCATCTTTGAGACCTCCCCTACTTATCGTAATCTATTTGGTGCTATAGAGGCTGTATCTGACAGATTTGGTCAATGGCGGACTGATTTTACAAGAATAAAAGCTGGCTCTATTATAAGGGCTGATGGTGGTTATCTCATTATAGAAGCATTAGATGCATTAATAGAACCGGGAGTTTGGTCTACTTTAAAAAGGACACTCCGAAATAGGAAAGCAGAGATACAAAATTACACCCCATTTTATATGTTATCTATGCCGGCACTTAAACCTGAGCCTGTAGAATGTGATGTAAAAGTTGTAATGGTAGGCGATTATTTTTTATACAATTTACTATACGAACATGACGAAGATTTCAAGAAAATATTTAAAATAAGGGCAGACTTTGATTCAGTAATGGATATAAATACAGAAGCTATAAAGGAGTATGCTAATTTTATAAAGAAGATATGTTCACAAGAAAAACTTATCCCATTTGATAAAGGGGCTTGTGCATCAGTTATTGAATACGGGGTTAGAATATCCGGGAGACAGAGTAAACTTTCTACTCACTTTAATCAGGTTGCCGATTTACTGCGGGAAGCTAATCATTGGGCACATAAAGAAGGTAGTTCTATAGTAACTAACAAGCATGTAGAAAAGGCAATTGATGAGAAGATAGAACGTTCAAGACTTATTGAAGAGAAGATTCAAGAGTTGATAGAAGATGGCACAATTATGATTGATACTTCTGGTAATGTAATAGGACAGGTAAATGGACTATCAGTTTATGATACCGGGGACTACACTTTTGGTAAGCCTTCTCGTATAACTGCTAAGACATCAGTAGGTAGCTCAGGCATAATTGATATTGAAAGGGAGGCTGAGTTAAGTGGTAGAATTCATAGTAAGGGAGTGCTAATACTTGCTGGCTATCTACGTTCAAAGTATGCCCAAGATAAGCCACTTGCAATGAGTGCAAGTCTCTGTTTTGAGCAATCTTATACTGGAGTAGAAGGTGATTCTGCATCATCTTCAGAAGTATATGCTTTGTTATCTTCTCTCTCTGAGCTCCCAATAAGGCAGGATATAGCAGTCACTGGCTCAGTGAATCAGAAGGGTGAAATCCAGTCTATTGGTGGAGTAAATCAAAAGATAGAAGGCTTTTACGATGTCTGTAAAGCCAAAGGACTAACTGGGACACAGGGGGTTATAATTCCATATCAGAATATCAACGATTTAATGTTACGTAAGGATGTAATAGAAGCAGTGAAGAAGGGCAAGTTTCATATCTATCCTGTAAAAACTATTGATGAAGGGATTGAGATACTAACAGGTATGAAGGCAGGTGAGCGAACAAAAGATGGTGAGTATGAGGATGGGACAGTCAACTGGATGGTTGACCGCAAATTACGTGAGTTTGCTAATAAATGGAGAGATTTTAGACTTGGCGAAGGCTCAGAAAGGACGAACTGCTAAATAACCTACACACCTCTCTTATCTCATTATAATTATCTGCTTAGTAAGAATAGTTTTATCCACTTTTAGCTTACAAAAATAAATGCCACTTGGTAATTTATTTCCATTATCATCACTACCAACCCAAGTAACATCTCCACAGGATCCTTCGGAGTTAACCGTAAATCGTAAATCGTTAATCGCAAAAGATTTAACTAATCTACCAGTGAGGTCGTGAATCGTTAATCGTGAATCGTTAATCGTATAATCGTTCCGTTTAACGAATAACGAATAACGGTCTTTTCACTAAATGGATTAGGATAGACTTCAAGCCTCTTGTCTTGCTTCCATCTTGGTAAACTCTTAACTTCTTCAATTCCAACATTTGTGTTGCGAAAAAGGACATCCGGTGCGTTATCAACACCAACTGCTAAGTCTAAGCTAATTGAATAAGTGTAGTAAATTAGTATATTATCTGTCCCACTTTGTGGTGCATTTCTTAAAGATATCCAGCCAGCATTCCGGTCATAACAATAGCTTTTTCCCCCTACTATTGAACCATCCACTTTAATTGAATCGATTGAGTGCGCTGGGTAGCGTGTAATATAAAATAGCTTCATTACACCATTGCCACTTAGTGTATCCACCTTATTTTTTATTCCAGCACAATCAACATCTGCCCAAGCTATACTCATACTCATCCCGTAATAGCCTGAAGCCCATGAAGGTGTAGTCTCTAAAGTGCCACCAAGATTTTGGTAAACAGTAGTTGACCCAATCTCATTTGATGCACCCAAATCCATGTAGCCATCACCGTCTACATCTGCAAATGCTATATCCCATGTGAGGCTTTGATAACTCGATTTCCAAGAAGGTGTCTGCTCAAGTTTGCCATTATGACTCATATATATATAGCAACAACACCCAAAGAATCCCCGTATCCAGTATTTCCTATGCCAAGGTCAAGCCAGCCATCATTGTTTACATCACAAAAAGCCATACCCTCTGGAGTGCAATAATACCATTCCTCTGATAGCCACGAGGCAGCTGTCTCAAGAATAGTGTCCTGATTAAAATATACACGAACCGTAGCCCCAACACTCGTACGACCAACAGCAAGGTCAAGTTTGCCATCATTATCTACATCACCCCATGCACATGAGCTGGTATTCACAAGATCAGTAGCTTGCCAAGATGGTCTTGTCTCTAGTACACCTTTCAAGTTAAGATAGACATTCGGAGAGTAAAACCAATCAGTTGTTGCAAGGTCAAGCCAGCCATCGCCATTCATATCACCAAAACTTATATCCATACCACCACCCATTTCTGATGTCCAAGAGGGGGTAGTCTCAAGCTCGCCATTATTGTTCATATAGAGACGAACTCTCCCTCCCCCAATGGCAGCGTAGGCAACTGCAAGGTCTTGGTAGCCGTCATTATTTACATCACCCCACGCTAAAGCCACATTACTCACAGTTGCTGCTACCCATGATGCAGTAGTCTCAAGTTGCCCCCCTATGTTCCTATACACACGGTCAGGACCAATCTCAACAGAAACTGCAAGTTCTGGATAACCATCGTTATTCATATCTCCAAATCCTATCTCCCAGTCATCCCAGTCGCTCTCAGTTGACATCCAACAAGGTGTATCCTCAAGTGGAATATCAGCACTCGCATTAGAGGCAACAAGAAGTGCTATAGCCACAAAATATATAATTAAGTTTGACTTAAACATGCCATCCTCCCTTTAGGCATACAAATTACACAGCTAATTCCTGTATCAATTTGTAGCCAATTTACTGAACACGGTCACCTTATTCACTCTCTTTATCCAATCATACACATCACCTCCTCTTGCATCTTTGTGTTTGTCTTCGGCTACTTTAAAAATACTAACTTCATTATCTTATTAAACTCTTTGCTCTCAAACTTATAAAAGTAGACTCCAGATGAAACTCTCCTACCACTACTATCTTTACCATCCCAAATAGCTCTATAATAGCCTGGTTTATGTATCCTATCTACAAGTGTACAAATAAGTCTACCTGTGATGTCATATACTTTAAGAGAGACCCTGCTTTTAACTGGCACCTCATAATTGATACTTGTTAGATGTGCAAATGGATTAGGAGTATTTTGATACATTACAAGAGAGTTAGGCACTTTAGTTAATATCTCATCTACCCCAGGCTGAGTAGGTGGCCATGGGTAAAAGCCTTCCACTTTGGATATACTTCCCTTTCCACATAATGTGAGTACCCAATAGTCGCCTGTAACTTTGTCATACTCTACACCTGTTCCTCTTTTAAGTGGCCCCCTAAATGAATGACCGGATACCAGATTGCCATCTCTTGTAATCTCATAAACTACACAGGAGTCACACCCTTGTTGAGTAGCAAATGTCATCATAAGGAGCAAATTTTGGCTGTTCTGCTCAAATGCAAGTTCCATTGCTCCATATACCTGAGGTTGTGGAACTGGGACAGTAAAACTCGATAAAACATTACCATTAGCAGTATCTATTTTAAATATCTTGTGCGCTCCCCAATGACATGTCCACAAATACTCACCATCAAAAGTAAGCCCATTACTACCTCTTGCTAGGAATGATTTTATTATAGTCCCGGTAGTGTCAATTTTATAAATTTTACCAGTCTTCTCATTATTTACCCATAAGAAACCGCTATCATAGGTTATACCTATACAATCGTAACCTCCGGGTGCAGGTATTGTTTTTATCACACTGCCATTTATAGGATTTACTGCATAGATGAGGGAAGGAATCGCAACAGTCACCCATAACTTCTCACCATCTGATGCTATCCCATAAGACCAATCACCGGGAGCATAAAATCCATACATAACATCACCGGGAGCCACTGGCTTAATATAGAAGCTATCTATCCAGTCATGTGTAGATGTGTCTATATCAGATATTGTTAAATATAAATTCACCAAGTGATGGTTTGGGCAGTTTCTATCAAGCCTGAAAACAAAATTGTCAAAAGCAGTTACTGTATCTAAATGAGATATATCACCAAAGTAGCTTTCAGAATCAATTATTGCCACAAAAGTATCGTAGGTAAATAGAACCGCATTCACATTATATGCGTCTATATCACCCCAATTCCCTAAAACCGTTATAAGTTCAATTGTTTCACCGCGTTCTAAAAATTTATCACCATCACCTTGACTTTGACCAAACATATCATCATCTATTGAGTAGGAATGCAATTTTAAAATAGGCGTGACTACAGGAATAGAAAAATGCCACACCCATTCACTATTATTTTTATCACTTATTACAAGTTCAAATGCAATATTATAGCAATTGGGAGTACTTAATGCGACATTCAACCCGAACTCACCTGTCTTGTATGAATCAGGCGCAACATCACCACAATCTTCAGTTGAATCCACAATAGTAATATATTGGTCAGCTGTTCTCAACACAGCTTCAACCTGATAAGCTGTATCTACTCCGACATTGTGTATAGTTACTTGTAACTTTATAGGTTCACCCGGTTGGACTGTGCCATTATTATTACCAGAACTATCGTTTACTTCATAATGGTCGTAAACCACACAGGCACCACTTGGCACTACAACATTAACTACACCTTCATAAGGTATAAAATTATGTTTTGTAACTGTCACCCACATAGTACCGGGAGAAATAAGTGGGCTGGGTAAGTTAAATACCACATCTCCAGTTGCATCAGTATAATCTCGCATATAAAGTTCACCTTCTTTAAATATACACACATACGCACTATCAACACCTACTCCGTTAGCTGTGACTTCAACTTTGAAGTTTGTCTCTTCTGTTGTTATTATAGTATCATATAGAGCAAATAAGCTCTCTGGCTCAGCACTCCACATAGGCAGTTCTGGGTCACCAAATAGAGTAAGCTCATAGAGACACCAAGGCCACACATCCCAGTCTTCCCATGTAATTCCTGAAATATAACGGCTTTTTGACATAGCATTAGTCACTCCTATACGCTCATGGTATTGGTAATTATTACAAAAAAACTCGTGATAAAAGGTTGTATCAATAGCATCTGAGAAAGCTATGTGTGCATCTTCGCCCCACCCATATCTTGTGTTTGCAATTATAGCTACTGCACCTCCGCTGTTGTTATTAACAAAATGCTCCGCAAAACAGTCGCCTCCCGGAACTTCATCAACTGCACCACAGTAACAAGCTACTCCGGTAAGGACTATTGTAAGCTTATCACCGTTTATAAGATTGTCAACATTATCTGAGTTCAAGATTACAGTCCCATCTGCGTATGATAAACGGTTTGTCCACCCATGAGAAGCTGAGTTCATAAATCCAAATCCAGAATTTAATGAATCCACAAGTGCTGCTGTAGATAAGTTGCCCAGCGACTCATATAATTTTGAGTCCTGCCAATCAATTGGGTCAATTCTTGCAATGGCATTGTTTACTGTATCACCCCAGTAATTATACATTGGGAATAGCTTAACTGCTGGGAGTAGAATCTTCTTAAGATAACCGAAAGGTGGGCTTTTCTCATATGTAATAACCTTATTTACAAATGTAGTTGCTTGGACTGAATCATAAACTGGTGCACGTCCAACGAACACATCTGGATAAAAATCAACTCCATCAGTAGATTCACCCCATATACCGTCATCGTCTGCATTCCATGTGCCGTCTAAGTCTGAGAAATACAGGTCGCTCGGGATAGTATCCTCACCAGGATAATAATCATCAGGATAATCCCAGTACCATACATCCCTTCTTGGTATTACTTCTTGTCCATTTTCAAAGTCACATTGACCACCAAGTAGAACCCAAGTTGTACCCCAATTTGAGTTTGCATCTTTAATAAAGTTTCGTATTCTCTCAGCGTCATCTATGCCCGTGTAATTTGCGTATATGAACTCACGTGTCACTACTTTAGCAGGTACACCTTTCTTTGTTTTCCAATCAGCAAGTGGCTGAAATGCAGAACCAAATGAGCCAGCTGTTATTATCACATATTCAACTGTATCTGGAGGAAGTACCTTTGAATTACATACCATTTCTATATCAGGAGCCCATATCTCAACTGCTTCAGGATTTATTACCATTGACTTAACCATAGGGTTAAACAACTTTTTCTGTTCCGACGTGATAGTGGGTATAGCATACACTCCTTCTTTGTAGGTAACTCGAAGTTCAACCCTTGAGTTAAAAATAAGTTCACCTTTAACTGGAATGTATTGAAGCGGGTAAACAAAAATACCAATAATTCTATAGCCTCCCATATTACCAGTGTGTCCATAGTCAATTAATTCAGTAGGAAAATATCCTGCTCCGGAATAAACTTTTGCATCAGGTTCTACCCATTTTACTTTTTCTCTAAATGAAAACGGATAAGGAGGTTGTGCCGGGCAGATTTGATATTTTCCTGGTATAACTTTACTCTCTTTAGATATTACTTCAACTTTCACAATACTTGCACCCGGCGGGATAAGGCAGGATATAACTTTTACAGGAAGCATAGGAGAGCCCAGCTTACGAGTAAAGTTACATCCATTAAGTCCAACTATATCGTATCCTTTAAGTTTTCTAAAATTAAGGTCACTTGTCTTAAACCTAACCGTCTGCTGTATTTCACCAGCCAATAAATAAGCTGGAAGTAACAGCAAAATTAAAAAATTATACCTCATATTGCACCTCCATCCTTCGTAAATCAAAAATCAAATTTCAAATATCAAAATTACATATCAAAATGCAAAATTGACAACGAAGTTGTCACATTGGAGCGCCATTTTTAATTTTTGATATTTGATATCTCATAATTCAACCCAAAACTGAATTATGTCCTACCCTCTTATTTTTACTACCTTATGTATTTTTGTAAACTTACCTACTCGCATATGGATGAAGTAAACACCTGAAGATAACTCACTGCTATCCCAGTTAATTGTATACCGATTAGCGGGCTGCTTCTTATCTACAAGCACCTTAATAACTTTACCCGTTATGTCATAAACCTTTATGCTAACAATTGCCTCTTTTGGTAATATATAGCTTAAAATAGCAGTCTTTGTGAAAGGATTAG
>JASEGA010000020.1 GCA_030018315.1 bacterium
AGAAGCTTCTATGGGCAAAATAAATGAGGTATTATTACAGAGCTATCCAAATCCATTTACTAAGTTTACAAGTATTAGTTATCAGTTGCCAGCGAATGGTAAAGTATCGCTCAGAATTTATGACATTTCAGGCCGATTGGTAAAAACACTGGCTGACGAAACTAAAGAGGCTGGCTGTTACACTACTGCTTGGAATACGAAAGGGATATCAAATGGTGTATATTTCTGCAAATTGGAGTACAACAGTAGAGTACTCACCAGCAAACTAATATTGGTGAAATAGAGTAACTCTCATATCCTATAAGGGGTAGCAAAGGACGCTGCCTCTTTTTATTTCCCTATTATTCGTAATCACTTTGATTAATAGAAAACTTGACAAATGATAAAATTTTGGTATATTGTTACTAAGGGGGTAAAAATGGCATTGTTAAGAATTAAAATGAGCCTTTTAGTCATTATCTTATTTGGTATTCTTTTTGCTATCGTTTCATTGCTTGCCTACACTGCTGGGGTGACAAATTTTGCATTTTATCTCATTGTCTCTCTTATCCTTATGTTCATCCAATATATAGTTGGTCCAAAGATTGTTGAGTGGTCAATGCGAGTCAGGTATATTACAGAAAGTGAAGCCCCAGAATTGCATAGAATGGTGTCAGAACTTGCCGCCCATGCTAATATACCAAAACCTAAGGTTGGTATAGCCCAAATTCCTATCCCTAATGCATTTGCATTTGGAAGATGGGCTGGTGATAGTAGGTTGTGTGTTACTCAAGGTATAATACAGCTACTAAATCAAGATGAACTGCGTGCAGTTCTTGGGCATGAGATATCACATCTGAAGAATCGTGATGTGTTGACTATTACCTTACTTTCAGTTATTCCTATAGTCCTATACAGAATTGCGTGGGGTTCATTATTATTTGGCAGAAGGTCAAGAAGAGAAGGTGGCGCAGCTTTAGCAATAGTTGGGATGCTTTCATTCATCTTTTACTTTATCACTAATTTACTCGTCCTTTATGCTTCTCGGATAAGGGAGTATTTTGCTGACCGTGGCTCAGTTGAGTTAGGAAACAGACCGGATTGGCTTGCCTCTGCATTGTATAGATTAGTGTATGGAAGTGCACGTATACCTAAAGAGGAATTACGTGAAGTTGAAGGTTTAAAGGCTTTCTTTGTCAACGACCCATCAAGAGCAGGAGAAGAGTTTAGAGAGCTTAAGGATTTGGACATTGACCGCAGTGGCAGAATTGATGCATCTGAGTTAAAAGTTTTAAGCAGAAAGAAAGTAAGGTTAGGATTTACTGACCGTCTATTAGAGCTACTCAGTACTCACCCAAATATGGTTAACAGGATAAAACAACTATCAACTTACAACACGACCTGAGATAAAAAGAGGATTTTAAAAGTTTACTTCTTCTGGCTCTATTCCTTAAATAGCATAAATACTGAGTTTTGCTTACTCATTTTTTTAAAAAACTTGACAAAAAAATTTTTTATTATTATAATTGAGAATGTGTCTCAATTGCAATTAAGGATGAAGACAGAAGAAGACATATTTAGAAAGTATTTAAAACAAAAAGAGTTAAAGTTTACACCTGAGAGACGAGCAATTTTGGATGAGGTATTTTCACTACATGATCACTTTGATGTTGAAACTATTTTTACTAGACTGTCACAGAGGGCTGAACATATCTCACGTGCTACTATCTACAGGACTTTACCTTTACTGGTTGGGAGTGGCTTAATTAAAGAAGTACTGAGAGCTCAAGATAGGGGCTATTACGAACATACATTTGGGCATAAACATCATGACCATATGGTTTGTTTGAAATGTGGTAAGGCTATTGAATTTAAGGACAACCGTATAGAAAAGTTGCAAGATGAAGTATGTAAAAAATACGGTTTTAAACCTGTAGAACATAGACTCGGAATTAGAGGATATTGCAAGGAATGCAGGTGAAAATGCAATCACAAATTAAACTTTTCCACAGGATACTGCGTAAACTCAATGGGTAACAAGATTTCACTGGTTGAGATGAGAATAAGCGAAAAAGGTAAGGTAATAGAAATACAAGGTGGATATGGTATGATTCGTAAGTTGGAGACTTTAGGAATCAGAGAAGGAAAGGAAATTAAGAAACTAAGTGCACAACTTATGAGAGGACCTGTTATTATCCAGGTGAGTAATACCCGAGTTGCTATTGGGTTTGGTATGGCAAGACGGATAATTGTAGAGGTAAGCGGAAATACTTAAAAGCCAATTGTGGTATTGAAATGAAAGGAGGTGTATTATGGGTTACAGGCATAGATGGATGTATTATGCGACTGGACTCCCCGGCTGGATGAGGTTTGGCTTTTCTCCCGGCTGGGTAGGCAGGAGTCCGTATGGCTTAGGGCCAGCGGCTCAATATTTGATGTATGGGACTTGGCCTACACCACAGATGAATTATTTATGGCAGACTGGACGGATTCCATATACAGGAGTTCCGGGATTTCCGATGCCGGGGTTTCCTACTCCTTACGACCCGTGGGGAGCTGTTGCTCTCACTCCTGAGCAGGAAGTGGATATGCTGAAATCACAGGCTGAAATACTGGAAGATGAGCTTGATGGAATTAGAAAAAGGATTTCTGAACTGGAAGGAGGCAAGAAATGAAGATAGCAGTTACAAGCACAGGCGCAGATTTAAATTCTGATGTTGACCCAAGATTTGGTAGATGTGCTTACTTTCTCTTTGTAGATACAGATACTATGAAATTTGAAGCAGTAGAGAATCCAAATGTATCTGCTATGGGCGGAGCAGGCATCCAATCTGCACAACTTGTTGCAAACAAAGGTGTTGAGGCCCTTCTCACAGGTAGCTGTGGTCCAAATGCATTTCAGACACTTCAGGTAGCGAAAGTCCAAGTAATTGTCGGTGTCACAGGGACAGTTCAAGACGCAATTAAGAGATACAAAAAGGGTGAGCTTCAACCTACTGTTCAGCCCAATGTCCCTACACACTTTGGGGTTGGAATGGGAATGGGCAGAGGTATGGGAATGGGTCGTGGAATGGGCAGAGGAATGGGTGGTAGTGTAGGGTATGGACCGGTGCCACAAACTCCCGGAATGGGACCCACTATGCCACAACCCACTAAAGAGCAGGAATTACAGATGTTAAAGCAGCAGGCAGATTTTATACGCCAGCAGATTGATGAAATTAATAAAAGAATAAATGAGCTTGAGAAGAAAGGAGGTGATTAAAATGCCAAGAGGAGATGGAACAGGTCCTTGGGGATTAGGACCGATGACAGGTAGGGCTGCAGGCCTTTGTGCCGGTTATCCTGTGCCAGGATATCTTAACCCCATTCCTGGTCGTGGCTGGTTTGGATTTCCGGGATTTGGAGTTGGAAGAGGTGGACTCCCATGGGGTGGTGGAAGAGGTCGTACATTTGGAGGTGGGAGAGGCTGGTGGTGGAGAGGGTTTTATGGCTTCGGCTTACCGTATGCATATCCATATTATCCACAGCCGACAGCTCAGGAGGAACTACAGGTGTTGAAGGAACAGGCTAATGCCTTAAAGAGCGAGATGGAAGCAATTGAGGCTCGTATGAGTGAACTAAAGAAGCAGGAGCAGAGCAAAAAGTAAGAGTGTGTGATACCTGACTGAGGGAGCAAAAGAGTGAATAACTATCAATTGGAAGATAAAAGAGGAGGATATTATGCCGAGAGGTAATGGAACTGGACCAAGAGGACAGGGTCCTGGGACTGGTAGAGGGCTTGGGCGTAGGGCTGGAAACCCACAGGGTGGTATGGGAATTGGAACTCCTCGTGGAATGAGACGAGGAGGAGGCAAAAGTATAGTTGGAGGTTTTGGTCCCGGTGGTTATTGTGTATGCCCATCCTGTAGAACGAAAGTTTCACATCAAGCAGGAAGTCCTTGCAACGAGATGAGTTGTCCTAAGTGTGGGGCTAAGATGACAAGAGGATAATGTAAGAGGGCATCTATGAAAGTAAAGATAGACGAAGAAAGTTGCACAGGCTGCGGGGTTTGTGCTGCGATATGTGATGAGGTTTTTGAAGTTGGAGATGACAATAAAGTGCATGTGAAGAATCCTGAACCTGCTGGTATAGATTGTGTCCAGGAAGCAGTTGATTCCTGTCCAGTTGAGGCAATAATTTTAGAGAAATAAATGAAGAAGGTTTAGAGGGTTTTACGATTATTAACAAAACTAAGATTCGTGTTTCTTATGCTGATACAGACCAGATGGGTATAGTATATTATGCAAGATACTTTGAATATTTTGAGCGTGGTAGGACAGAGTTGTTAAGAGAATTGGGAGTGCCATATCGTAAAATGGAAAAAAGTGGTGTAAGACTTCCTGTGGTAGAGGCTCATTGTGAATATAAGAAAGGGATAAAATATGATGCAGTAATTGTGATAAAGACTTCCATTAGAGACCCTCCTAAAGCACGCATAAGAATGGACTACGAGGTTTTTGATGAATCAGAAAAATGGCTCCTTGCAATGGGTTATACCATTCATCCATTTGTTAATCTCCAGGGTAAGGCAGTGAGACCACCCAAAGAGTTTGTGAAATTGATTCAAGAGAATTTGTCAAAATCCTCCTCCGTAGCACTGCGGAGGACGGAAAAGGAAATGTGAGAGTAAAGATATAATTGAGAGATATGATGTATCTTTTAAAATAGAAGGAGTTATACCTGTATTTGCAGAAAGTAAGAAAGATGTGGTGAGTAATGCAAAGCAGCGGTTAAGTAGGGGATTTCCGAGTGGAATAGAGATTCATATTTTGGAGGTTTGGAAAGCAGATGAGAAAAAAGAGAGTAGAAAGGAGTGAAGATGCCAGTATATTCTTATAAATGCAAGAAGTGTGGAAAAGAGTTTGATTTATTAGTAGGAGTAGGAAAGGGGGATGAAGAACTGAAATGCCAAAAGTGCGGGAGTAAAAATTTAGAGAGATTACTTTCTCCATGTGGAGTAAGGGTAGGAAGTTTATCCAGCTCATCCAGTGATATTCCAAGCTGTCCAACTTGTCAGCTACCTCCCAAATAAGAGTTTGGAGTGCAACGACTTAGTCGTTGCACTCCATAATAGAGGAGGAATTAGTGCCTATATACGAATATAAGTGTGAAGATTGTGGTAAAGTAACCGAGTTTTTTCAGCAATCGTGGAAGCAAAAAGAAGCTCCGGTATGCCCAGATTGTGGTAGCCGTCATCTTAGCCGATTAATTTCAACTCCCGGAATTGTTGGTGTAAGTGAGTCTCCTAAAGGGGCTACCTGTTGTGGGAGGGCAGAACGATGTGATACTCCACCCTGTTCGGATGACGGTGTTTGCAGAAGAGATTAAATAATCCTTCACGTTAGAGAGGAACTGCGGACGGAGATGAATATTATAGTTGTTTTTGATAACTATCTTTATAATGTGGGGATATATTGCGACACACCACTACAAACAGAATGGGGGTTTTCGTGTTTAATTGAGGGAATGGAGAAAACTATTCTCTTTGATACAGGAGCTTCGGGCGATATTCTGCTATCAAATATGGATAGACTTGGAATAGCACCAGAAAATGTGGATGTAGTGTTTATTTCACATGACCATTGGGACCATACAGGTGGACTTAATGCTGTAGTAAATAGGAATCCAAAGTGGAGAGTTATTCAGCCAACTGAGTTTTCAAAAAAATCTAAACTTTGCAAAGGAGTATGGTCAACTGGTGCAATAGGAACATGGATAAAGGAGCAAAGCTTAGTTTTAGAGAGTAAAAAAGGATTAGTAGTAATTACAGGATGTGCACATCCTGGGATTGTTGATATTCTCAAGAAAGTAATAGAAACATTTAAGCAAGAGATATACTTAGCCATGGGAGGTTTTCATCTTGCTGGCTGGTCTGATAGAGAACTAAAGGGAATAATATACAATTTTAAAGAATTAAGTGTTAAAAAAGTAGCCCCATCGCATTGCAGTGGTGAAAGGACCGTAGAATTATTCCAGCAAGAGTATGGACAAAATTTTGTAAAACTTGGTGTAGGCAGTAAATTGGAGGTAAAAAATGGAAGTTAAATTAAATGATACAAATTTTGAGGATGAGGTTCTTAAGTCTAATCTCCCAGTATTAGTTGATTTCTGGGCATCCTGGTGTATGCCTTGTTTTATGGTTGCACCAGTAGTTGAAGAGATAGCTAAAGAATATGAAGGAAGGCTTAAGGTGTGTAAGTTGAATGTGGATGAGGGACCAAGGACAGCAAGCAAATATGGGATTATGAGCATCCCTACATTAGCTATTTTTAAAGGCGGTAAGGTTGTAGATACAGTTGTAGGAGCAATACCTAAACCTTATCTTGAAGAAAAACTAAAACCTCATCTTTAAAAGAATGATAATCTCGGTGGCAAGTGGTAAAGGTGGGACAGGGAAGACAACAGTTGCCACCAATCTGGTTCTTTCATTAGAAGACAATGTTCAGTTCTTAGATTGCGATGTTGAGGAACCTAATGCTCATATATTTTTGAAGCCTGAATTTAAAAGAACTTATCCTGTATCTATTCCTACACCTGAAGTTGATGAGCAAAAGTGTAATCATTGTGGTAAGTGTTCAGAAATATGTCAGTATAATGCGATTGCTGTTCTAAAGGATAAAGTTCTCATATTTCCTGAACTTTGCAATGGGTGTGGTGGATGCAGTCTTCTTTGTCCGGAAGGTGCTATTACTGAGACGAAAAGAGAAATAGGAGTTATTGAAGAAGGGAACAGCGGCACTATAAACTTCACTCACGGAAACCTCAACATTGGAGAAGCGAGGGCTACACCTGTAATAAGGGAACTTAAATCCCATATAGATTCAAATAAGCTCACTATAATGGATGTCCCACCCGGGACAAGCTGTCCTGTAATAGAAGCTGTAAAAGGAAGCGATTTCTGTATTTTGGTAACTGAGCCGACACCTTTTGGGCTAAATGACTTAATTCTGGCAGTTGAAGTCCTGAGAAAACTTGCTATTCCTTTTGGTGTAATAATAAATCGTGCTGATATTGGAGACAAAAAAGTAGATAGATACTGCAGGAGAGAAAGAATCCCTATCTTGATGCATATTCCCTTCTCCAGAGAAATTGCGATAGCGTACTCTAATGGTATTCCCTTTATCAATTGGAAGAAAGATTGGAACCCAAAATTCCAAGCCCTATATCTTAGGATTCAAAAGTTATCGCAGGTATGAAAGTTAGACCTATAGGGATAATTCATACACCATTTAAACATAAAAAAGATACACCTATCCAACCGTTAAAGTCAAAAGCAATTGGTCAGATTGAACTGTTTAGAGAATATGAGCAAGGTTTAGATAATATAGACAGCTTTTCTCATTTAATTCTGATATATAAATTTCACAAATCAAGAGGCTATCAGTTAAAGGTAAAGCCATTTTTAGATTCCAAACTTAGAGGGATATTTGCAACAAGAGCTCCGAGAAGACCGAATCAGATAGGACTGACTGTGGTCAAATTATTAAGGCGAAAAGAGAATATTTTATTTGTTAAAGGGGTAGATATAATTGATGGCGCACCTTTATTGGATGTAAAACCGTATGTGCCTGATTTCGGGCCAAAAGAGAAAATTAAAACTGGCTGGCTTGAAGGGAAGATAAAATGAAGCAAATAGTTGTTATAAGCGGTAAAGGGGGAACTGGAAAAACTGTTATAGCAGGAAGTTTTGCTTCATTAGCTAAAAATAAAGTGATGGCAGATTGTGATGTAGATGCAGCAGATTTACATCTTTTACTCTATCCTGTTATTAAAGAGACGCATGAATTTAGAGGTGGTAAGAAGGCAGTAATAGATAAGGAGAAGTGCACTGGGTGTAAGAAATGTATGGAAGTGTGTAGATATGGGGCAATACGAGAGGTTAGAATGGGGAAACGAGAAGCAAGAGGTGGGTATCCTCAATTCTCAATTCCCGATTCTCAATTCTATATTGATGCAATTTCATGCGAAGGATGTGGAGTCTGTGCACATATTTGTCCTGAACAGGCAATCCAAATGAAGGAAAGTACAACTGGGAAATGGTATATTTCAGATACTAAGTATGGACCGTTAGTTCATGCAAAATTGGGAATTGCAGAGGAGAATTCAGGTAAATTGGTAACTATAGTGAAACAAAATGCAAAGACTGTTGCCGAAAAAGATGGTATGGATTACATCATAATAGACGGTCCGCCCGGCATTGGTTGTCCCGTAATTGCATCTATTGGGGGCGCGGACATTGCGTTAGTAGTTACCGAACCGACTCTTTCAGGTATTCATGATATGAAGAGAATTATTGGAGTAGCAAACCATTTTGGTATCAAATCAGTAGTTTGCATAAATAAGTATGATTTGAATATGCGGAATACGCTATCTATTGAAAACTATTGCCAAAACTCTAATATGAAAGTAATAGGGAGAATACCTTATGATGAAACTGTCGTAAAGGCACTTGTAAAAGGAATTCCAGTGGTAGAATACTCTAATTCTGTATCAGCAGGAGAAATAAAAATTTTGTGGGAGAAAATTCAGGCAGAATTGAAAGATAGGTGATGGGTACTTTTAAACCAAAGATTTATAGGTATAAGACTGGGACAAAGTGGACTGAAAAGCACAAGGGTATACTATCATCCGAAGACAAGCAGGATATAGAGATTGCCTGTCCACCTGAATTTGGTGGTCATTATGGGTGTTGGACACCGGAACATCTCTTTGTATCATCAATTGAGATTTGCATAATGACATTGAATTTTAAGATAAACTTACAACCAACAATAAAAAGGGAGGATGAATAATGAAAGTAGCTGTTTCTACAGAGGGAACACAAGTTGCTCCCCATTTTGGGAGGTGTCCAGAATATACTATTGTTGAAATAGAGGAGGGCAAGGTGGTGAAAAAGGAAACGATACAAAACCCAGCACATCAGCCAGGGTTTCTACCTGGTTATCTGGCAAGTATGGGAGTGAATTGTATTATTACAGGTGGGATGGGACATCGTGCTCAAGGTCTCTTTGCTCAATACAATATTGAGACCATTATAGGAGTGACCGGCTCTATAGACCAAGTTATAGATAATTATTTGAAAGGCGGACTTGTTGGTGGCAAGAGTTTGTGTGACCGTGGTCAGCCGGGTCATAAAGAGTGTAAGCATTAAGACAAGGAGTATTATATGCAAAAAGAGACTACATTTGAAGAAAGACAGAGGCAGCAGGCTGAATTAAACCGTAAGGTTAAAGAGAGCTTGGCAAAGATAAAGTATAAAATCTTGGTACTCTCTAATAAGGGAGGCGTGGGTAAGAGTTTCGTAGCAGTGAGCCTTGCTGTTTCTATAAGTAGAGATAAAAAAGTAGGTATTCTGGATGCAGATATTCATGGTCCATCAATAGCAAAGATGCTTGGCTTTGAGGGTAAGAAAGTGATGGTATCTCCTCATGGAATGGTCCCTATACTGGTAAGCCCGAATTTATGGGCGTTTTCAATGGCTTCATTGATAAGTAGTGTTGATATGCCAGTTATCTGGAGAGGCCCTTTGAAAATGGGAGCATTGAAGCAATTTCTTGGTGAAGTGGCTTGAGGTGAACTGGATTATTTAGTTGTAGATTCGCCACCCGGGACAGGGGATGAGCCTCTCTCAATTTGTCAGCTTATTCCTGATATGACTGGAGCGATTATTGTTACAACCCCACAAGAGGTTGCACTTTCAGACTCAAGGAAATGTGTCCAATTTCTGGTCCAACTTAGAATACCCATTTTTGGCATTATAGAAAATATGAGCGGGTTTACTTGCCCACATTGTGGCAAAAGTGTAGATATTTTCAAAACAGGAGGCGGTGAAAAAGCCGCCAGAGAACTTGGTATTCCTTTTTTAGGGAGCATCCCTCTTGACCCCAATATTGTTGAGGCTGGAGATAGTGGAATTCCATTTATTGAAAAAGCCAGTGATTCTCGCACAGTTTTGAAATTTAATGAAATTGTAGACAAAATACGCAAGAAGGTGGAAACCAAAAGTTAAAGAGGTAGTCTATGTCTAAAAAAGGAGAAGTTATGAATTGTGCTTATTGTGAAGATAAAGTATGCTATCAGGGTAAAGATTGCACAGAGATTCGGGATGAGACAATTAAGCAATATAATATGAGTGAGGAAGATTTAGAAATGGCGAAGGTCGCGTCTTCTATTGAGGCTAAATATTATATGAAACTTACGCGAATTGAAGAATTTATAATGTTTTGTAAAGAAATGAAATATAGCCATGTGGGGATTGCTTTTTGTATTGGATTATCAGAAGAAGCAAAAATACTTCAGCAAATTCTGGAGCAGAAAGGGATCAAGGTCTCTTCTGTTTGTTGTAAAGTTTGTGGGATTCCAAAAAGTAAATTTAATCTGGAGAAAATTGATGAAACTAAACCTGAGGTAATGTGTAGTCCTTTAGGACAGGCAAAAATTCTGAACCAAGCTAAAGTAAACTTAAATATTATTTTTGGCTTGTGTATAGGACACGATATTCTGTTTTCTAAACACTCTGACGCACCTGTTACTACATTAGTAGTTAAGGATAGAGTGCTTGCTCATAATCCCATAGGAGCGATCTATTCCGGGTATTATCGTAGGAATAAATTAATTTAATATTCCACAGGAGGATTAATTGAAAAAAATTTTACTTATAGGTAACCCAAATGTTGGTAAAAGTGTTATCTTCAACCGCTTAACTGGTGTAGATGTTATTGTCTCTAACTACCCCGGTACTACTGTTGAGTTTACAAAAGGAAATATGAGAATTGGCGAAGATAAAGTAGAAGTCGTTGATGTCCCAGGAACCTACACTCTTGAAGCAACAACAAAGGCAGAAGAGGTGGCAGTTGAGATGCTTGAAAAAGGAGATTTAGTCATCAATGTTGTGGATGCTACAAATTTAGAAAGGAGTCTTAATCTCACACTACAGTTACTCAAACAACAGGTTCCTATAATTGTTGCTCTCAACTTCTGGGATGAAGCCAAGCATACAGGTATAACAATTGATGTGGATAGATTAGAGGAGATTCTTGGAATCCCATGTATCCCTACTTGTGCTGTGACAGGTGAAGGGATTAAAAGATTAGTGGATAAAATTGAAGAGGCAAATATCTCTACTTATGATTACATAGAGGAAGAAAGGTGGCATGAGATTGGAAATATAATAGCTAAAGTAGAAAAGGTAGCCCACCGTCACCATACATTTCTTGAAAAACTTGGTGATGCATCAATAACACCATTTACTGGAGTCCCAATAGCTCTCGTAATTCTATTTGCTACCTTTAAGCTTATAAGACTTATTGGCGAGAGTCTTATAGGATATATATTTGAACCAATCTTTGAAAAATTATGGGCTCCTTTGATGCTGAAACTGTCAGGACTATTGGGAAGTCACGGATTTATTCATGATATTCTTATTGGAAGATTAGTTGAAGGAGAGATAGATTTTGTTAAGTCACAGGGTCTATTGACTACAGGTCTATTTGTTCCTTTTGCTATGGTTTTACCTTATGTGTTTGCATTCTACTTAATACTATCATTTTGGGAAGACTTAGGTTATCTACCAAGATTAGCTGTTTTAGCGGATACCTTAATGCATAGGCTTGGTATACACGGTCTTGCAATAATTCCTATGATGCTTGGATTAGGCTGTAATGTGCCTGCTGCTCTATCAACCCGAATTATGGAAACAAGGAGGGAGAGATTCATTGCAGCCACCTTAATGGCTATAGCTGTTCCCTGTATGGCACAGATTGCTATGATTGTGGGACTTGTAGGTAGGTATGGGGTGAAGGGATTAGGAACAATCTTTGGTACCTTATTTATTGTATGGATTTTGCTTGGGCTTTTACTTAATAAATTCTTGAGAGGTGAGTCACCAGAGATATTTGTAGAAATACCGCCATACAGAATTCCTTACCTAAAAGGACTTTTTAAAAAGGTATGGATAAAAATAAAATGGTTCATTAAAGAGGCAGTCCCATGGGTTCTTGTTGGTGTATTCATTGTAAACATACTTTATGTACTCCATATAATTGATTTCATAGCAAGATTCACCAGCCCAGTAATTACACGAATCTTTGGCCTTCCAGCTGAAGCAGTAGTGGCACTCTTAATTGGGTTCTTACGTAAAGATGTAGCAGTTGGAATGCTTGCTCCACTTGGGTTAACTCTTAAGCAACTCATAATAGCTTCTGTTGTGCTTGCCATGTATTTCCCATGTGTTGCTACCTTCACAACTCTCGCAAAAGAATTGGGAGTCATGGATATGCTCAGATCAGCATGCATTATGATTGCTTCAGCCCTCATAGTGGGCGGAGTGCTTAATTTAATTTTATAAAGACTGAGGGCACTAAAAAATAATTGACTTCTGCTAAAATGATTATAGTATATAGTAGTTTTATTTTGTAATATTTACATATGGAAGTTATTTTAGCCGGTATTAATGTTCCTGTGAGGGTTCTTGAAAATTTACCTGAAGAGGAAAAGAAGAAAGCAACACCAGAGATAATATCTGCTGCTTATGCCAGAATAAGCAGAAGCGATAAAGATGTTGATGAATTAGTTGATGAGTCCATAGAGGATGTTTCCGCTGCAAGAAAATCAAATGAATCAATTATTTATGGTATGGGACACCACTCTGTAGCTGACCATGTAATTTTTAATTTAAATATAAAAGGAGTATCAAGACTCCTTGTAGAATCAATAGAAAAAAGAAGATTAGCCGGCTATACTGAAAAATCTCAGCGCTATGTTACATTAGATGGTGATTATATCGGACCGAAAGAGTTTAGTCAAAAAGATTTAGCAAAATTTGATAAACTTGTAAAATTGCAAAATGATTTCTATTTCAAGGCTAATTCTAAACTTTTTGAATTCTTAAAGAAAAAGTTTTCTGATGAATTAGATAAATTAGAAGGCGAAGATAAAAAAGCCTTCTTGAAGAAATTGGAAGGTAGTGCAAAAGAAGATGCAAGATATAGTTTGTGCTTAGCAACTCAAACACAGCTTGGCTGTTCTTATACAGGCCAGACAGCGGAGCTGGCAATTAGAGAATTAAAATACGGTAGATTAAAAGAGGAAAGAGAGTTTGCTAAGTTATTGTATGATGCAATAGTAGAAAAAGCACCTTCTATAATTCAGCTCACTGACCCAGAACTATTTAAGCAGCACAATCCGGGACAAGAATTAAAAGATGATAATTTTAAGTATACAGATAAAAGCTTAAGGGAGCTTGTTGAAGAAGCTTTTCAATTTAATTCTTCTCCACAGGATTCTGCAAATATATCAAAAAGTAATTATGATTTTCTTTCAGAGGCCAATGTAACTCTTGTCAGCCATAATAACCCAGATAGACAAATTCTTGCTGCTTTATTACATACATATTCAAATAAACCAATAGTTGATTGCTATACTTTAGCAGATATGCTGATTAATAAAGAACAGGCTAAAGATTTTGTTAAAAGTTCCCTAAAACACATCAGCGAATTTGACAAAGTGCCACGTGCGTTTGAGACTGGTTTTATAATTTATGAAGTAATTACAAGTGCCAGCTGTTTTGCACAGCTTAAAAGGCATAGGATGAATACATTGTTAAGCCAAGACTATGACCCTGAACTCGGATATACAATTCCACCAAATATTGAGGAAATTGGATTAACACTTGAACTAAAGGATGTTTGTGACAGCTCTACTAATTTGTATAATGATTTTAAGAAAGAATATGGAAAGGCAGCTGAATATTGTTTAACAAATGCACATAGGAGGAGAGTTACTGTTGCAACAAACATAAGACAGTTATATCACATTTCAAGGATAAGAGAAGACGAGAGTGCACAGTGGGAGATAAGAGACAAAACAAGTAAGATGTCAAAATTGGCAAGTAAGGTAGCCCCTACTACAACCATACTTCTTTGTGGTAAGCATGAATTTAAAAACATTTATGACCAGGTAATGCAGAGATTGTAAGGATGTGGATATTCCCCTAAACTCTGTGATAAAGTGAGAAGCCTCTGAAAAAGAGTTGACTTTTTATTTTAATAGAAGTATTATATATAATAAAGAAGTAGTGAAGAGAAACATAGAAAGGAAGTGTAAAAATGAGTTTTAGGACATGGGCAGATTCAAAAATAAAAAGGTGCAATTGGATTGATGTGCAGTTCATAAAACTAAGTGTTGTTAGTTGTATTTTAATGATAGCAAAACTTTGGAAGCCACTACTTAGTTTAGATTGGTATTGGTATGCTATAATTTCTGTGTTATCAGCAATAAAACCAGTACATAAAGCACTCAGGAAGTAAGCGTCACTCAGCCAGCCTTGTGGGACTTCTTTTATTACTGGGGATGTTATACTTGTAACTTTTGCTCTATAAGCCCTTTTCTGGCTTTGCTATTTTAAATCTCTATACCAATTTGGTAATGTCAATGGATAGAAAATACGTCATGAACTTTTTATCACCAAAATAAGCATTATTCAAATATAGAAAATGAAATTTTGGTATTTAGAAGAGAAGCACAAAATGAACCCGTCATTATTTCCAGAATAAGAATAAATGGATGAGAAAGGGCACCTCCAAATAATCGCTGTAGTGATACCGTATGTTGCAACACTTGTTGGCCTCTATATTCTGAAAAATGCGTGGTCCTCTATCCTCTTATATCATTTTGGCGCGGTGCTCTTTTTGGTCATTGATGGAAAAAAAGAATTAATGAAGGATTTATGTTCGGGTTGGAACCCTGTAGCCGCCGTAGTCCTTGCTGCATTATGCATTATAGGTAGCCTATTCATCTTGTGGCTATGGCCCCGTATAAGCCTTGGGCACATCAGCCTGAAGATTGCGTTAACTGCCTTTGGACTATATGGAAGACTGTGGCTCCTCTTTATGATATACTTTGCGACGCTCCATCCCGTTTTGGAAGAGCTGTACTGGCGGGGCTATCTCACAAGCAAGAATAAATATTTCATATCGTCTGATGCATGGTTTGGAGGATATCACGTCCTTGTCCTCATTTTATTCATCAAGTTACCATGGGTAATAATATCGTTTATGGTATTATCCATTATGGCGTGGGCCTGGCGACGTGTCGCCTACAAATTCAATGGTCTTATAGTCCCCTTATTGTCTCATGTGGTAGCCGACGCAAGTATTATTGGTGTGGCAAATTTTTTGATCCAGTAGCCGTCTGAAAAGGCGTCGAAGATATGGGGACTGGGGTATATAAAAGTCTGGAAGAAACTTTTTTATTGACATGTCTGTATGAAATTATTAGATTAATAGAAAGAGTCCAATCCACTTTGAGAAAGGGGGGATGATGAAAGCATTAGTTTTTGGGGGTTCAGGTAAGATTGGTTCTGCAGTTGCATGGGATTTGGCTAAAGACAAGGATATTGATGCAATAGGAATTGTTGGTAGGCGTAAAGAGGCTCTTGAAAAGATAAAAAAATGGATAGGTAGTGACAAAGTGATACCTCATATTCTTGATGTATCCGACAGAGAGGCCATAGAAAAATTGATGAAGCAATATGATGTTGGTGCGCTTGCACTACCCGATAGGGGGACAAGTTACAGAGTTGTTGAGAGTGCAATTGAAACTGGATTGAGTATTGTTGACATGCTTGAAGAATATCATAGGAAACCAGATACTTATGAGATTGAAAAATTACAAGTCCCGAGTGGGATGACACTTGATGAATATGGAGAATGGCTTCATAACAAAGCAGTAGATAATGGTGTAACATTTGTTGATGGAATGGGGTTTGCACCCGGTTTAAGTAACATCACGCTTGGTGAAGGAATCAGTAAAGTAGATAAGGCTGAGACAGCAGTGGCAAGAGTTGGTGGTATTCCATCAAAGGAAGCTGCTAAGAAACATCCACTAAAATACATAATCACATGGGCATTCTGGCATGTTTTGAGAGAGTATATGGTCAAGGTCAAAGTTATAAAGAATGGTAAGGTTGTGGAAGTAGATGCGATGAGTGATCGTGAAAGTTTTAGGTTCACAAAATTTGGTAAGAATGAAGAGTTAGAGTGCGCTATTACACCCGGTATGCCCAGTTTTCTTTATACAAGACCCTATCTTAATGAGTTTGCTGAAAAAACTATCCGGTGGCCTGGCCATTGGCAGGGAATACAGACTTTGAAGGAGTGCGGATTGCTCGACCTTACACCAGTAGAGTTCAAAGGTATGAATATAGTACCTCGTGATTTCTTATCGTCTATCATAACACCTAAGCTTATGCCATTGACAGATGAAACTGATGTATGTGTTATGTGGAATACGATGACAGGTACAAAAGATGGTAAAAAAATGAGAATCGATTACTATATGTGGGATGAAGCAGACACTGAGAATGGTATTTCTTCTATGATGAGAGTTACTGGGTTTCCAGTGGCAATAGCTACAAAACTTTTATTAACGGGGGAGATAAAAGATAAAGGCATAGTGCCTCCCGAGGAATGTGTAAAAGGAAATCTCTATAAGAAATTCATGAAAGAATTAAGAAAAAGAAATATAGTTATACTCGAGGTTCCCACAATAATAGGATAAAATCAAATATCAAATCATATGAAACTTGGTCTCGTTCTTGGTGGTGGTGCTTCCCACGGTCTTGCCCATATTGGTGTGCTTCAAGTAATTGAGGAAGCACGAATCCCAATTCACCTTATATGTGGGTCTTCAATTGGTGCAGTAATTGGTGCACTTTATGCTATGCATCCCGATGCAAGGCAACTGGAAAAAACTACCAGAGAAATACTAATCTCACGCGAATTTAAGCGTATCGGACTTGATTTATTTGGCAACTCTCGTATTCCAAAGCCATTCTGCACAGTTACCGATTTCGTAAAAGAGCGTTTCATATATGTGAAAGGATTCATCAGTCCCTATGTGGTCAAAAGAGACAATTTATACCTCATCTTAGACAAACTTTTTGGCAAAGCTCTAATCTCAGACACAAAGATTCCATTTGCAGCAGTAGCAGTTGATATAGTAACAGCAGAGGATAAGGTTATACGCGATGGCCCAATCATAGACGCATTACTTGCATCTACTGCTATCCCTGGGGTCTTCCCTTATGTAGAGACTTTTGGCTCAATATTAGTGGATGGTGGAATAACATCAACTGTCCCAGCCCGTGCAGCAAGGGAGCTGGGTGCAGATTTTGTAGTAGCTTCGTCATTAATAGATAAGCCTATTGAGCCTACTTCACTTCGGACAGGATTTCAGATCAATTTAAGAGTTGACGAGATTGTAAAATACAGACTGCATTTACTAAACCTATTGGATGCAGATGTGATAATAAGCCCAGAAGTCCATAATGTACACTGGGCAGATTTTTCAAAGTTTACTTTCTGTGTAAAAAAGGGTAGGGAAGCTACTCTAAAGAGTTTACCGGAGATAAGAAGACAACTAAGTTTATTTGGTAGATTAAAGAGATGGGGTCGCCAAATAGGTTTTAGAAAGTAAAGTAAAATAAGGATGGACTACTAACTACTTTACTGATTAAAAAGTGACTTTTGGTGTTTTTTACCAAAGTATTGGTAGGCAAGAGGGGCAGCTTCTCTCCCTTTTGGGGTACGCTTTATAAAACCTTCCTGTAATAAATAGGGCTCAAAAATCTCCTCTATTGTCTGCGGGTCTTCCCCTATTGATGCAGCTATTGTTCCCAACCCCACTGGTCCACCTTGATATTTATCTATTATAGTAGTCAATATCCGTTTATCCATGTCATCAAGCCCACGCTCATCAACATTAAACTGGGATAGTGCAAACTTAGCTATCTCAAGATTTATCACTCCTTTTCCTTTAACTTGTGCATAATCTCTAACCCTCTTTAATAACCTATTTGCAACCCTTGGTGTCCCCCTTGAGCGGCGTGCAATTTCAAAAGCACTGTCTTCATCAATTGAGGCACCAAGTATTTTTGCTGAATGTGATACTATCTGTTTGAGCTCCTCTGGCGGATAGAAATCAAGCCTAAATATAAGCTCAAACCTTGACCTCAATGGCGATGATAATAGACCAGACCTTGTTGTTGCACCTATAAGTGTAAATGGGGTCAGATTAATTGTTAATGACCTCGCATCCGGCCCCTGGTCTAACATTATCTCAATTTTAAACTCCTCCATTGCAGGATAAAGGTATTCTTCAACTGGTTTTCCAAGCCTATGTATTTCATCTATAAAAAGGACATCCATTGGCTTAAGTTTAGTAAGTATACCAGCTAAATCACCCGGCCGCTCAACTATGGGGCCGGAGATAGTAGTTATATTTACGCTCAGCTCTTTTGATATTATATAGGCAAGCGTCGTCTTCCCTAGTCCTGGTGGGCCAAAAAAGAGAACATGGTCGAGTGGCTCACCTCTCAACTTTGCTGCCTGGATAGAAACTTTAAGGTTTTCTTTAGTCTGGGATTGACCAACAAAGCAGTCAAATGTTTGTGGTCTAAGAGAGCGCTCAACTTCTTCCTCTCCTTCTATTCTTTCAGGTGTAGTAAGTCTCATAGTAAGATTTCTCTGTAATCTACCTCAATTCCATTTTTGACCTTTCTATAATAGATTCAACAAATCATAAATCAATTGTGCTTTGCAAGCAGCTAAATCAGCTGGTAACGTATCCTTATCTGAAAGTTTTTTATATTCCATATTGTGAATTCTTTCCTGAAAGACAAGAGCACTTAATGAGCAATTACCAAGAATAAAACAGAGAGCTTCTTCATAATCAAAACTGTTCTTCAAAAGCAATCGGAAAAGATTATCAAAAGTGTAAAGTTCATATACAATATACAGTCCATTAGCATCTTTTGGAAAGTTTTTCAGAAAATTTAGTTCAGCATTTATCCTCATAATCTCTCAACCATTTTAGGATTATCACTGGCTAATAACTTTTCTCTCGGTTTAATATCCTCATTCATTTAACTTCGCACGATCGGCTAGCTCTCTTTTTCTATACTTTCTAAAAGTCTTATCTAAACTGTATGCCTCAAATTCTTTATTTTGACAAATAAAAATATAGGTATAGTTACAGTATTAAATTTCTCCTCCACTGATAGGCATCAGCACCGCATTTAGTCCACCCTTTTATCTCGTTCTCTAATTGCTTCCTTTTGAGTATCAGGAAGATGAGTGTAAAACTCATCAATATGTTTAGGTTGTGTAATCATCACATCTGCAATAAGATTAACTAAGTTAAATAACTCATTAGCGGTTTCGGGGTCGTCCTTGATATCAATTTGACCAGGGTGAACTGCATTATTTCCAATTACACGCACTATATCCAAGGCCTTTTGTATTTTAACCGGGAGTCCTTTTTTAACTAAATTAGCAATATCATCATTAAGATTAATTCCTTTTTCTCCTAAATATTTAAGAAGTTTTTGGATAACTAAACGAAGAAGTGCAGATGCCCCTCGTGGAGAACGAGTTACTATAGACCTTGCTTCAGAATAATCTGTCTTAATATCTTCTGGTAAATCATCGTTTGGCAATGGAACAGGAGAATCGTCAGGAAGAATCATTTTGCCTTTATACCCTATTGAGTAATTTCCACAATGAGCACAATAGGAGAGTTTAAGGTCTTCTTCGAACCCCGCATTTCTCGTCAGAACATCTTCCCACTCTTGGTTTGAATAGGCGTTACAATATGGACAATTGAATGCTTCTTCTTGGAATTTTGGTGGTTTAAACGGAATCATCCTCTCCTCCTATTCTTGTCTCTTCTCAAAGCCAATATACACTCATCCTTCATTGTATTTCTTATTTTTCTCGTCTCTAAAGCAACATCTCACTACCTGACTGCCCTGCCTGACGGTAGGCAGGCGTCAGGCAAGTTGTGAAGCTCTATTTATTCTTTTCTTATACCAATAGGTAATTCCACACTTTTACCTGTAGACTCGTCAGTAAACACAAATTCGCTACTCTTCAACCCCTGAAATTGCTCATTCGCATTTAGGAACTCAATCCCGTAAATCTTTCCATACTAAACTTCATTATTATAATTTTTTAAGTGCTTCTTTTATCAACTCTTCAAGGTTATCTGTTTTAATACCTTTAATAGCCTCTCTTGCCTTCTTTGCCGGTATTCCTAAAACTGTCAGTGCATGGATAGCACTACTTTCAAAAGATTCTGGGATTTCTTCTTTTTTGTATCTATCTCTCAACTCAAATATAAGCTTGTTCGCTCTTTTCTCACCTATACCTTTAATTGAGGAGATAAATTCAGTATCTTCTTTAAGGACCATTGATTTAAATTCGGTAAAATCCACACTTGACATAATTCTTAGGGCATTCTGTGGTCCAATTCCTTGGACAAGTAGTAGGTCGTTGAAAAAATTGCGTTCTTCAATAGTTTTAAAGCCAAAAAGTTCAAGCTTCTCGTTTTTAAGACTTAAGATAACAAAAACTTTTGTCTTATCTCCTACATTTTCCAGTGCTTCATAAGTAGATAGTGGTATATTTATATCAAATGCAACCATTCCTGCTTCAATGACAAGTCTTGTAGGTTCCTTTAAGCAAATCTTTCCACAAATCCAATCAATCACCACTACTCCAGCTCATAAGATTTTCAAAATCTACTAATCCTTCTGCTTCTGGTGGCGTATGTAATTTATCTAAATAAAATAGTGCACTCCCACATTTAGAGCATATTCCAAGTAGTTCTGCAAGACTTTCTCTTACTGTGACATCTACAAGTTCAGAACAAACAGAACAGAAGCCTGGAATGTGTTCACTCTTACTTGAATATAGCCATGGAGTGAGTTTGGCTCTCTTATTTTTCTTCATTTCTCAAAGAATAACACAATGCACATGCTACCGCATCCCCGATATCTTGTTTAGATGGAATCTTTTCGCCAAGCAACCTTTCAACCATTCCATGAATTTGGTATTTTGACGCCCTACCACTCCCAGTGATTGCTTGCTTTATTTCAGCTGGTGTATATTCTTTCACTTTGATTCCACTCTCTTTTGCTGCGAGCAAAAGTACACCCAATACTTGAGCGAGTGTACATAGAGTTTTTGGGTTTTGTTTGTAAAAAACTGTCTCATATACAGCTATGTCTGGAGACTCCTTTTGCATCACTAATTTCATCTCTTCGTACAACTTTTTGAGCCTTTCTGGGATTGGTAAGTTATTGGCAGTAGAGCAGGTACCTGATTTTATAAGTTTTCCATCCTCTATAATCGCGTACCCGGTACATCTAAGCCCAGCATCTATTCCAATAATTCTCATCTTGAGGTGATACCTCCTTCTTTTTCTAATATTTCATCAGGGATATCAAAGTTTGCGTATACTTTTTGTACATCATCTTGCTCTTCAATTGAGTCTATAAGTTTCAGTGTCTGAGAAGCACGTGTTCCTTCAAGCTTTACAGTTGATTGAGGCAGTTTTGTGATTTCTGCACTTGTATACTTTATACCTTCTTTTTCAATCGCCTTTTTAACTGACTCAAAATTAGCAACTGGTGTAGTAATCCTAAAGCTAACGCCATCAAGCACAACGTCCTCTCCCCCATATTGTATACAGATATCGAGCAACTTTTCCTCATCTGTCTCATTTTTATCTACATAAATAATTCCCTTTTCAATAAACATCCATGCTACACAGCCAGATGTCCCCAAGCTACCTCCATATTTAGAGAATATGTGCCTTATTTCAGATGTAGTACGATTCTTATTATCTGTAATTGCTTCAATAAATATAGCAACACCACCAGGTCCATAACCTTCATAAGTTACAGGTTCATATGAGACACCCGGCAACTCCCCTGTTCCCCGTTTTATAGCACGTTCAATGTTTTCTTTTGGCATCCTTGCTGCCTTTGCAGTCTCTACCGCTCTCCTGAGCCATGGGTTGGTATCCGGGTCGCCTCCTCCTTGTTTTGCAGCAGTTGATAGTTCCCTAATTAGTTTTGTAAATAGTATACCACGTCTTGCATCTTCCTTTTGTTTTTTATGCTTTATTTGCGCCCATTTTGAATGACCTGACATGTTACCTCCTGTTTACTTTCCACCAGGTTTAGTTAATTTTATGTTCTTTTTACAAAGTGGACAATTATCTGGTAAGAAGTTCTTTGTAGGTGATTTATAAACTGCAAATAAGGGGACGGCAAAATTTGGCTTCTGTTCACTTCGGTCAACAATTACACCAACTCCTACAACTACTCCGTTTCTCCTTTGGATAGCTGAGATTGTTTGTATAATTGAGCCACCAGTTGTCAGAACATCGTCAACTACTAAAACTTGTTCACCTTGAGTAACTTGAAAGCCTCTTAAAAACTCTCTACCTTCACCTGATTTTTCAGCAAAAATGCATCTCTTCTTAAGCTGTTTTGCGACTTCATATGCAATAATAACACCACCAGTTGTCGGACCTGCTACAGTAGTAAAAGCTGTATCCTTAAAAGCGGTGCAGATTTGCTCACAGACAAGAGCAGTAAGTTCAGGGTGCTCAAGTAATCTAAACTTCTCAAAATATGTACCTGAATGTAATCCAGATGTAAGTTCAAAATGCCCTTCTCTTATCATTCCAATCTGTTTAAATATTTCTTCTATATTTGTTAATTTCATCTCTTAATTTAACTGCGGCTTCTCGTGCTTTTTGGGCAAAATCTTGACCTGATGAAGCATAAATTATTGCTCTTGAAGAATTGATAATTATATTTTGGCCACCATATTTAACTACAGATTCTACCTTCCCTCCTTGCGTCCCTATTCCTGGGACTAATATCAAGAGTTCAGGAGTTATCTCTCTTACCTTTACTAATCCTTCAGGTTTTGTAGCTCCCACTACGAGACCGCAGTTCCCATTTTCATTCCATTTGCATACAAACCTTGCTACCCGTATATATAAAGGTTCAGTACCATAGGTTTGAAAATCGTCAGCTCCAGTATTTGATGTAAGGCAGAGTATAAACACATATTTATCTTTATATTCTATAAAAGGTTTTACAGCATCAAATCCCATATATGGATTGACTGTTATACCATCAAATCCAAAATCCTCAAAAAATAAGCGTGCATACATTTTACTTGTATTCTCTATATCACATCGCTTTGCATCAATAATTACAGGTATATCAGCTGGAATATAATTCTTTGTCTGCTTTAAAACTTCAAGTCCCAAAGAGCCGGCAGCTTCATAGAATGCAGAGTTAAGCTTGTAAGCACAGACAAGGTCAGAGGTAGCGTTGATCATCATTTGATTAAAAGCGAGTATTGGATTAGGCTCTTTTAGTAGCGATTTCGGTATTAACTCTATATCAGTATCTAAACCAACACAAAGTAATGAGTTATTCTTCTTAACAATCCGACTCAATTTTTCACCAAATCTCATTTTATTTATTTTGCTTTAAAAAAGTGGATTTGTCAATAAAAATGATACCAATTCAAATTCACCTTGTTACTGTACATCAACCCTTAATACTCCAAAGCCGCCATCTACATGAATTATAAGCTCTTTTTTTGTAGTCCCTATATTTGGTGATGTCCACCATCCATTTTTGTCCTTTATAAGCCCATTTATAAATTTAAGGTTTACTCCTGTCAGCTTAAGCCTTATATCTGCATCTTTTGGCAAAATTAGCCTCAAACTACCCGTTCCCATAGTTATTTCTACTCTTTTTTTATCCATAAATTTACCCCTAAAATCAAGTGTGTATAAACCGACCCTGCCATTGAAGTAAAATGTTTTAAAATTTGCATTCCCTAAATATTTGCCAGTAAAAGTTGAGATACGAGTTGAGATGTGTAAATCGTCACATTCTACAGAGTTTGGTGAGCCAAAGTAAAGGGTTGTCTTCCCTATTGTGGATAAGTAAAGTCTATTCACTCTAAGGTCAGATAAATCGAGGTTTAATGAAGATGAGCCAAGTGTCAAATCTAAATCTAATGTAACTTTTGGGGTAACCATTACGACACATTTGTTTATGGAGCCAAATGCTTGTCTGTTTTCTTCATTTTCTTCTTTAATATAGAATTTACCAACTCTACCCTCTCTTTCGTATTTAAATATAGGAGATAGCGAAGCTGAATTATATTTTATTTTAGCATCTACCAATTCTTCTCCTTTTTTAAGTTCGAATTTAAAATTACTGAGCTCAACTTGGAGCTTGAGTTTATTCTCATTAGTTAATTTTATATGCTTATATATTGAATCAGTGAGCTCTATCCTGTATTGACCAAATAGCCCTGTGAATAATGTAAGAAAAACATAGATGCTTAAACTCATACTGTAAAAATTCTACACTATACACTTAATTTGTCAACTTATATTGCTGAGGCGTTTAGATACAATCCTTGCAGTTGCCTAAAACAAAAGGGCAGGTTAAAAACCTGTCCCTATCTCAATTTAGAAGCACATCTACATGCAAATCCTTTGTATTTGGGTAGCTTTATTAGTAATTTCATCTATATCTAAAATAACGGCACTAAGCTTGCCTGCACCAGTGGCTGGTTTAAATTTAACTGGAATTCCTTTCAAAAAGTAGTCAATGTATAGCTCCCTATCCATACCACCAATTGCATCTTGGACGCCTGTCATACCGACATCTGTTATATATGCAGTCCCACGAGGTAAGATTTTCTCATCTGCTGTCTGTATTCTTGTGTGAGTCCCAATAACTGCAGCTACTTTACCGTCTACCAACCTGCTAAAAGCCTGTTTTTCAGCTGTAGTTTGGGCATGGAAGTCGATTATGATAATTTTAGGAGATGCGACCTCAACTTGTGACTTGAGTTTCTCTATCTCATTTATCACTACCCTAAATGGACAGTCAATATTTGCAAGAAAAGAACGACCAAGTAAATTTATTATAGCTATACCGGGTTCATAAATGAAGCTACCAAGCCCGGGTACACCGGGTGGATAATTAAGCGGCCGAAGGAGGGTGCTTGGGTTAGTTTTAAGGAATTCAAATGTCTCTTTCTTATGCCATACTGCTTCACCTGATGTTAAACAATCTATTCCCATAGATATAAGCTCTTCTACATCATCTGGCTTAATTCCAATACCATCTTTTCCTGCACACTCACCATTTGCGACAACAAAATCTATAGGGCTTGCCTTATTGAGTTCAGGTAAAACACGAGCCACAGCCCACTTACCAGGATTGCCTACTATATCACCTATAAATAAAATTCGCATCGTCCAAAATCTATAATGTTTCTATTGGTTTGTCAAGTTAAAAGTTCGTTCAGGTTGAGAGATCACCACAGGGAGCGATCCGCAAATGTTCTTCCCGGAAAGTCTCCAACGAGGTGGTGGTTATGTCTTAATCAACGACCTAAAAAGGATATTTTGGTTGACAAATTTAAATATTGAAGTTATATTTATTAAAAAAGTTAATTAATGGAAGCTAAAGCTATGTTCACCACTTTTGAAAAATATTTGACAAATCATAAAAAGATATTAAAATAAAAGTCTATGGATAAGAAGTCAATTATTGGTATAGTACTTATATTCTTGATACTTATATTATGGCAGTCTATATTGATGCGATATGCACCTAAGAAAGTAGAGCCTAAAAAAGAAGTACCTCAACAAGTTGAGGTAGCACCTCCTATAGAGAGCAAAAATGCACCTACTATTGTAGGGACACACCATGGCGTGTCCTTACCGCTTGATACCATAGATACACAATTATTTCGTGTTATCTTTACATCCCTCGGTGCAAGTATTCAATCAATAAAACTTAAACAATATAAGGCAATAGAAGGGGGGTGGGTTGAGCTTATACCTACAGGGAAAAGAACACTTAATGATGTAGTAATAATTGATAATAAAGAAATAGATTTATCAAATGAAATCTTTAATGTAGTAGAACGTTCACCTAATCGGATAGTGTACGAATTTGTATTAACATCAGGAGATACTATTCATAAGGTTTACGAATTCCAGGATTCAAGCTATATGTTTGACATATCGCTTGATATCTCAAATTCAGATAAATACAAAATCATATGGAACTCGGGTCTTGCATCAACTGAGAAAAATAAGGATATGGAACTGAGATATTTTGGTGGACTCGCAACTCTTGGAGGTATCACTGTGGTCAAGAGCTTAAGTAGTCTTGATACTGTACCAAAAGGTGAGCCCGGTGATATAGACTGGGTAGGTGTTAAAAATAAATACTTCCTTGCCGCAATTATACCAAGAATTGAAACTGATAGCTACTCAATGAAAAGATTTGCGCTCGGAAGTGTAGGTGGTGGTTGCGCATATGGCTGTATGCCGAGTACAAAAGATCCGGAGGCTACAAGGGTTAAATTAGCGCTTGTAACAAAGTCAAACAAATCTTATAACTTCAAGGTATATACAGGACCACTGGATTACGATATACTTTCAAGCTCCGGCTTTGGACTCCAAAATGCATGTTATCTTGGATGGAAGTGGATAACTCCTATATCAAGACTATTTCTTAAGATATTTCTTGTATTGCATAGAGTTATACCAAATTATGGGGTAGTGATAATAGTGTTCTCTTTTATATTAACTATCGTTTTCTTTCCACTCTCAAAGATAAGCCAAAAGTCAGCTATAGCTATGCAACAACTGCAACCAAAGTTACAGGAGTTGCAAAAGAAATACAAAGATGACCCTAAAAAGCTAAATCAAGCTATGATGTCTCTTTATAGAAAGCGTGGAGTGAGTCCATTATCAGGCTGTTTACCTCTTATTATTCAGATACCCATTTTCTTTGCCCTTTATGCAATACTTGATACTACAATAGCATTGAGAGGTGCAATGTTTATACCACACTGGATAGAAGACCTGTCACAACATGACCCTTATTTTGCATTACCTATACTTATGGGTATAATGATGTTTGTACAACAAAAAGTGCAAGGTTTTGGTGTTATGGGAGGACAGCAAGCATCACAACAAAAGATGATGTCTTACTTTATGCCAATTATGTTTACATTTATATTTTTGAGATTCCCTGCTGGTCTCGTCCTTTATTGGTTTACATACAACATATTTTCTTTTATTCAAACTTATATAGTTAAAGGACAAATGGGATTACCTGCGCAAGAGGTAAAATGAGAGGAGGTGTAAGATGAAGAAGTTTGTGGCTATCCTGTTAATAGGTATAGTGTCAATTTTATTAATTTTGGGACCACGACTCCACTTACCAAGTTGGCTCATTAGACGGGTACAGGTGTCGCATAGTGAACCTTCAACCTTATGGGAACAAGAAGCAACGCCTCAAGGAGAGGTTCAACAAATACCTATCACTCCTGAAGGCAAGAGTCCATTTGTAAAAGTGGCTAAAGAATTGTTACCTACAGTGGTAAGTATATCAGCAGAACAAGTATTAGAAGTGAGGTCACCATTTTCAGATTTCTTTGAAGACCCATTTGATGATTTCTTCAAGCGATTTTTTCCTGAATTTAGGCGAGAATACCCAAAGCAAAAGATTAGACGCCCAATACTTGGCTCCGGCTTTATAGTCTCAGAAGATGGCTATATTTTGACAAATAACCATATTATTGAACGTGCATCAAAGATAGTTGTTAAAACTATGGATGAAAAGGAACACAAAGCTGAAGTGATAGGAACAGACAATATGACAGATGTTGCACTTATAAAGATTAAGGCTCAAAACCTTCATTATGCAAGGCTTGGTGATTCAGACGAAGTTGAAGTCGGTGATTGGGTTATGGCAATAGGTAGCCCGTTCCAACTTATGGGTACAGTTACAGTTGGAGTAGTTTCTGCAAAAGGGAGAGCTCATTTAGAAATAGCGGGTGGCGGACCTCAAATTCAGAATTTTATCCAGACTGATGCAGCTATAAATCCGGGTAACTCAGGAGGACCGCTTGTAAATATAAAAGGAGAGGTCATTGGTATAAATACCGCCATAAAAACTGCTGGTGTTTATCCTGCAGGTAATATAGGGATTGGATTTGCTATCCCAATAAATATTGCAAAGAAAGTTAAGGAAGATTTGTTTGTGTATAAGGAAGTGAGAAGAGGCTGGCTTGGTATAAGTTATCAGAGACTGACACAAGAGCTTGCCGCAGCCTATGAATTAAAAGAACCGAAAGGCGTACTTGTCCAAAAAGTGCTACCAAACTCACCTGCATTAGAAGCTGGGATAAAAGAAGAGGATATAATCACTGAATGGGACAATAAAGAAGTGAGTTTTGATGCCTTTCCAAGTATGGTCGCACAGACAAAGATTGGTAAAGAAGTAGCAGTAAAAATATTAAGGAAAGGTAAAACTTTGACACTATCAGTAAAAGTAGGAAAAAGACCAACAGAAGAAGAAGTTGCCAAAACTACAGCTGAGGAATGGCTTGGAATCCAGGTTACAGCTAACCAAGAGGGGGTCGTTGTAGCCAAAGTAAAAGAGGATTCGCCTGCATATGAGGCAGGGATACAGCCGGGCGATGTTATCAAAAGGATAGGTGAAAAGGAAATACAAAACATCAAAGATTACAAGGATGCAAAATCAACCTATAGCCGACAAAAATCGCCTATTTTGTTTAAACTTCAGCGTGGTGACATGACAATATTTGTAGCATTGACTCCAGAGAGATGAGAAATAGAGTTCTATCAACATATTTAGAAGAAATAGCAGAGCTTTCCCCTTTATCTATAAAGGATGAAAAGCAGCTTATAAGAAAGATAAAACTTGGTGATTCTGATGCAAGGAATCGGGTTGTTACTATGTGTCTTAAATATGTTGTCAGTATTGCTAAATTATATCAAGGACGGGGTGTTCCACTTGGCGACCTTATAGATGAAGGAAGTCTTGGTCTCTTAAGAGCACTTAAAACTTACGACCCAAGTAAAGGAGTACGATTCATCTCTTATGCAGCATGGTGGATAAGACAGCATATATTAAAGATAATATATCAACAAGCAAAAGCTGTTAAAGTATCGGTACAAAAATTGGCAAGCAAAAAAACAATAATGGAAATAGAAAGTGAACTATCACAAAAACTTGGAAGAATGCCGAGCACAGAAGAAATAGCAAAAGCACTTGGGTTATCAACTCATGAGGTAGATCAGGCAATACAGGTAGCTCAAAGTGACTTCTCACTTAACACACAGATTGGACAGGAAGAAGTCTCGTTGCTCGACTTCATAAAAGCAAGCCCTGAAAAACTTGAAGATTATGCAATTAGAGAACTTTTTGAGGGGGAGCTTCGTGAAAAATTAAATGAACTCAGTGAACCTGAAAGGTCGGTTACTAAACTTTATTTTGGATTAAATGGCAAAGAACCGCATACACTGGAAGAGATTGGTAAAATGTTTAATCTTTCAAGAGAAAGGATTAGACAAATAAAAGCAAAGGCTTTAAGAAAATTAAGACCCAAATGAGAGTGATAATAATCCCACATAATACTTCTAAAATTCGAGAAATAAGGATTAATAAACTTTTAATTATAATACTTTTACTGTTTATTATTATCTCCTTTACAAGTAAATATCTTTACCAAAAGGAATCACTTAATGTCTCTAAGCTAAAAGAAAATAATGACCATTTGGAGAGAAACCTACACTACTATGAGAGAGAATACAGAGAATTAGATGCTAAATACACTAAATTATTAGTAGAAGCCAAAAAGAGACAAAACACAGTTTTAACTGAAGCCGCTACTGAAAGACAAAATAATTGCACTGTAGATGAGTTAATGAGTGTGCTCAAAGAGTATAATAGACTATTAGAAAATATCAACTCTAAACTCAAGTCTGATGCCAGTCTTGCAAATTGTATCCCGTCTATTATACCAGTGAAGGGATACCTAATTCAAACATTTGGACCGACTCATGATATATTTACAGGACAACAAAGATTTTGTCAGGGTATTGACATAGCCGCTCCAAAGGGGACTGAAATTTATGCACCCGCTTATGGGATAGCTAAATTTACAGGAATTAAGCAACATGCCGGTCTTATGATTGTAATTGAGCATGGACGTAAAATTGAGACAAGATACTCACACCTTTCACTTATAAAAGTTAAAAAATACCAATATGTTAAAAGAGGTGATATAATTGGGCTTGTTGGGACAACTGGTAAAACAATTGGACCGAGACTCCACTATGAAGTATGGGTAAATGGAGAACCTAAAGACCCACTTGATTTTATTCTATAATTTATGTGAAATTTAGTGTAGTGGCGTATTGCAATACGCCACTATAACTGTCTGTGACCGAAGAGACCCTTTTTATTATAAAACCGGATGCCGTAGAACACAAACTTATTGGTAAGATTCTTACAAGAATAGAAGCAGAAGGATTTGAGATTGTTGAATTAAAGTTATTAAAGCTATCAAAAAAATTGGCAGCAGAATTTTACGATATACATCGTGGTAAGCCATTTTTTGACGAACTCGTCAAATTTATCAGCTCAGGTAAAATTGTTGTTGCCTTGTTAGCACGTGGAAATGCAGTTACTTATCTAAGAAGAGTTGTTGGTGCAACTGACCCTAAAAATGCAAGCCCAGGTACACTTAGGCACCAATTTGGGACATCCACTTGTAAAAACGCTGTCCATGCAGCAGATTCAAAAGAAACTGCAGCTAGAGAAATACAGTTCTTCTTTCCCGGCAAACTGTCATTCTGAACCCTTCGCCTGTTATTCTGACCCTGAGCGGAGCGAAGGGGAAGAATCTCAATAGGCTCAGGGTAAACTACGTGAAGAATCTAATGAGTAATTTTGACTGTATAGTTATTGGAGGTGGGCATGCGGGTTGTGAGGCTGCGCTCGCTTCTGCAAGGATGGGACTTAATACTCTACTTCTCACTCTTAACCTTGATACAATTGGACAGCTATCATGTAACCCGTCAATGGGCGGAATTGGTAAATCACAACTTATATTTGAGGTAGATGCACTTGGTGGTGAAATTGGGTATGCTACAGATGAAACTGGAATAGGATTTAGGATGCTCAATACAAAAAAGGGGCCGGCAGTGTGGTCACTTAGGACACAGGTTGATAGAAAAAGATATAGGCAGAGAATGCAAAGAGTTGTTAACACTCAAAAGAATTTATGCATAAAACAGGAGGAAGCTGCGGGGATAATTGTAAAGAACGATAAAGCAATTGGAGTGTACACAAAGAGAGGGGCAGAATATTTCAGTACAGCTGTAGTTGTCACAACTGGTACATTTCTCAACGGTCTTATCCATATTGGGCTACATCATTATCCTTCGGGAAGGGTGGGTGAACCACCTTCAGAAGAGTTATCAGAATCACTTAAGAAACTGAGCTTCAAACTTGGTAGGCTTAAGACAGGAACTTCACCAAGAGTTAATGGAGGTACAATTAATTTTTCAAAACTCGTCCCCCAATACCCGGATTCTAATCCTTACCATTTCTCGTATCGGACGAATGAGTTCAATCCGCCATCTATCCCTTGTTATATTACACATACAAATCGTAAGACGCAGGAAGTTATACTTAAAAACTTGGATAGGTCGCCCCTTTATCAAGGCGTGATAAAAGGGATAGGGCCCAGATATTGTCCATCAATTGAAGATAAGTATGTTAGATTTAAAGAAAAAGAGAGCCATCAGGTATTCATAGAGCCTGACGGTATTGAGACTGACGAGTGTTACTTAAATGGGTTATCAACTTCACTCCCTGAAGATGTTCAACTCGAAATCCTGCATACGGTGCCGGGACTTGAGAATGTAGAAATTATAAGATACGGTTATGGGATTGAATACGATTTCGTATTCCCTGAACAAGTATATCCAACGCTTGAGACTAAATTAGTTAAAAACTTATACTTTGCAGGTCAGGTGCTTGGGACATCAGGGTATGAGGAGGCAGCAGCCCAGGGCATAATTGCAGGCATAAATGCAGGCTTGAGGGTTAAGAAGGAAACACCATTTATTCTATACCGGCACGAAGCCTACATTGGTGTACTTATTGATGACCTCGTCACAAAAGAAATATGTGAACCTTATCGGATGTTTACCTCACGTGTTGAACATAGGTTAATACTGCGTCAAGATAATGCAGACGAGCGTCTCATGCCATATGGAGTAAAATTTGGGCTTGTAGATAATGAAGTATATGAAAAAATTAAAGAAAGAACGAAGAAAGTAGAATTAAAATTAAATGAGTTAAAAAAGATGAAGGTAGCACCAGATGAAATAAATCCATTATTAGAAGCACATAACTCAACTCCGGTTTCGTCTTCCACCACTATTTTTCAGCTCTTGAAACGACCAGAGCTAACCTACCAAGTAATTGAGCCTATAGCAGGAAGACTGACATCAGAAATTCAAACTAAAGTCGAGCTACACGCAAAATATGATGGCTATATAGAGAGAGAATATGAGTTAATTGATAGGGTTAAAAAGCTTGAACACTGTAAGATTCCGGCTACATTTGATTATTCAAAAGTTAACAGCCTCTCTCGTGAAGCTAAAGAGAAGCTATCAAAAATACGACCGCTAACATTGGGACAGGCAAGTCGTATTTCTGGAGTCCGCTCAGCTGACATAATCTGCCTACTTGTGGCGTTGAAGTCAAAAAATAAGAAGACAATCCGGGTTTTCCCTTGACAAAATGAGAGAAGTATAATAAAATTTAAAAAGTAGGCAATCATTTGAAGAAAGATAATTCTCAGAAAAAGAGAACATGTAAAAATAGAGGAAGGTAGGAGGTATGAACTATAAACATTGAAGGAAAAAATGAAAAAATTAATTTTTATAATGGGGTTTTTTATTGAGCTCATCGTTTAATAATTTATATGCAGGACAATGGGTTCAAATATTTATTGTATGCAAAATTTGAACAGTTCCATCAACTGAGTGTCCACATATACAAGCAGGAATTGATTCAGCAGGAGTAGGCGACACCATTTCAATCCTTCCCGGAGTATATGATACAACAAACAGTGTGTTTCCCATTGTTTTTAAAAATGGTATTAGAATTATAAGTAGAGACGGAGTTGAGTTCACTATTATAGATGCTGGATATAGTGAAGTTGCATTAAGATTTCCATATTTGGATGATACGTTAACTACACTAAAAGGTTTTACAATAAAGCATTCTAATAGATCTGGAATAATTTGTTTGGGATCTTCTCCCTTTATTTTAGAGAATACAATTATGGAAAATACTTACAATGGAATTTACTGTGAGGGAGGAAGTCTTCTTATAAAAAATAATAAATTTAAAAGGAACAATTATCCAGATATTTGGTTAGGTTATGAGGCATATGCAATAATAGATAGTAATGAGTTTGACTCCTCTATTAGTAACTCTGTTATATTTAGATAGACCTCCATCTGGTGGTGTGGTTTATAACAATTCTTTTAAAAATACTTCTACATTGTATCCTTCTATATATTGTGATAGCACTACTACACCGTGAATAACTAATAACTTATTTGAAAACACTCGTCGTGGTATATGGATGCAAAACTCTAACGCCTCAATTAGTGGAAATATTCTTAAAAATATTCAACAATCTGGGATTATCACTAATAACTCAACTGCATATGTAATAAGAAACCTTTTAATTAATTGTGGTACTGCTGGCAGTGATTATCGGGCAATAGATTGTGACAGCTCCTTTTCGCGTTCTTTTATAATTAACAACACTATTGTAAATTGCACAAATGGTATAGTCTGCTATAATTCTGCTGCACCTACAATTCGTAACAATATAATTGTAAATAATACACACAATGGAATCTATTGTTTTTCTGGGGGTAATCCAACTTTATTGTTTAATTGTGTTTGGAATAATGGAACAAACTATAATGGGTGTATTCCTGGCTCAAACGATATTTCAGCTGATCCACTCTTTACCACAGGGCCTGGGGGTGAATGTTATTTAAGTCATGTAGCAGCAGGACAATCAATAAATAGTCCTTGCATTGATGCAGGAGATACTACTGCTGAGGCTTTGAATTTAGATATCTACACCACTCGTAGTGATACAATACATGACGAAGGAATTGTAGATTTAGGGTATCATTATGATATAAAAGCTGTATTTGGCATAAGTGAGAGAAATTCAATCGTCCCCGCCAATCTCTTATTGCAAGTTTACCCAAATCCATCTTTTGGTTACATTTTTCTGAAAATGAGCGGCGAGTACCACCAGTTTGGTGATGAGACTAAGATTATCATATATAATTGTGGAGGTATAGTTGTGAAAGAAATAAATATAGGGAAATACTTTTCTGGGTTAAAGAAAATAGAACTGGGTAATTTGCCTTCCGGAATATACTTCTATACAATAAAACAAAATGGGGAACATTTCAGCCATGCTAAAATTGTTCTTATAAGATAAAGAGAACGACGATATAAATAAAATTATGGAATATTTCTACATTCAATCTTTCTTATCTTTCTTATATAATATTTTAGACGCTCTCTTTAAAGATATAATGGTAACTACCATATTATTGAGGGTCAGTAGGATGTATAATGTATAAAAAGTTATTTTTTGGAATAATTGTTTTACCAACAATTACTTTAGGGCGAATCACAGTTGTTGATACTATTAAGTTTAGTCCGGGAGACAATGGCGAAAGCCCTGTAACTATAGCAGTTAATCCGACTACGAATAAAATTTATATCCCAATTTTTGAGAGCAACTTTGTTTTTGTAATAGATGGTACAACAAATACTGTAATTGATAGTGTATCAGTTGGTTCTGGTGGGTATATGGGAGTTAATCAAGATAATAATAGAATATGTGTAACTTGTTATGATGAAGGTGGTTCTATTTGGGTGCTTTATGACCCGTCAAGAATAGAATATAGGGATAAAAAATCATTTACTCTAAAATTAGAAGTTGACCCTAATCCATTTAATAATTATATCACTATAAATTATGCAACACCAAATATAAAAAATAAGATATTAAAGATATACGATTTATCCGGTAGAGTTGTTCGTACATTTAATAATCTAAACCAACTCGGCAAAATAGTTTGGGATGGAAGAGATGAAAATAATGTAATAGTTAGTAATGGCATATATTTTTGCGGATTAGAAATAGGAAATAAAATAATAACAGAAAAAATATGCTTAGTTAAATTGATATCCTATTAGTAGGTACCAAGTACAAAAATAAAAATTCTCCTATTAAATAATTAATTAGCAACTTACTCTCTCTATTTCAATGTACTAATTACTTCTCTTAAATTTTTACCAAATTTTTCAATATCTTCCATTGTCATACCACCGAAGCTGAATCTTAACCATCCCGGCTTACCGCATGCACTACCGGGGATACCGCTAAATTTTTTCATCTCTATCGCCTTTTCAATAAATTCTACATCACTTAATTTTATTTCTTTTGGCAACTTTGCCAACATAAATATACTACCATCAGGCAACCTATCCCCCATAAGTCCAAACCCAGCTGATTTAAGACACTCACCAAGTGCATCTCTACGACGTCTCAATTCTTTAATTACAGGAACTAAAAAACTTGGCTGCTTCCCATTTTTCAGCTCGACCACTTCTTTTCTAATAATTGGGATTATAACATCCTGTCCTGCTACACTTGTGCAAGAAGAGTCACAGCGTAAAAGTTTTTTTAGAAACACATTTGTTAGCTCTTTGCATCTTGAGATGACGAAGCCAATTCTATGCCCTGGGATAAGATATTCTTTTGATGCAGCACTCACCACTACAGTACGTTCAGGTGCAAAAGATAGCATTGTTTGAGGCTTGTCTCTGAACCGTATTCTATTATATACTTCATCTGAAATTATAATGAGATTATGTCTTCTTGCAAGTGCCGCAAAGTTGCCCATCTCTTCTTCAGTCAAAGCTATTCCAGAAGGATTATTAGGTGAGTTAATAAGTATAATCTTAGCCTGTTCCTTCTCAATGAATTTACTTAATTCTTCTAATCTTATTCTACTGTCCTCGTTTATAAGCTCAAATTTTATACATTCTGCACCCGCTTTCGCAATTGTATCCGGAAAAGTGGGCCAGTTAGGAGTTGATAAAATCACCTTCTGCTTGTAGCCAAGTATAGCAAATAATAATGAGAACGCTTGAGTTGCCCCTGATGTTATAGCAACATTTTCATAGTTGAGCTTGTCTAATTTGTAAAAGTGTGTCCAGAATTCTGCTACCAGACTACGCAACTCAATTTTACCAATATCAGGCCCATAATAAACTTCAAGTTCAGGTATCACTCCTACACATTGTCCAATATCACTTCTTACAAAATCTTTTGTCTTGCTTTTAATTTCTTGTGCTCTCGTACTCATTGTGACTATAAAATCATCTTTACTTACAATTTTTTTGAAACTCTCCGGCATGTTTTGCAGAGCACAATCTAAAATAAGGTCTCGTTCTTCCATTTCTCTATATTATTACTGAACAAATTCGCTATGTCAAGTATAAACTCCCCTGGAGTTTTCCTATTTTTGGATAGAGAAACATACAAATGCATTGTAGGGCAAGGCTTTAGTCTTGCGTGAATCCTCTCAAATTACTGTCTGAGTTAAAATTTATTTGCTTTGTTGAATAATTCGCTTTACAAAACTTGCAACACCTTGATTGACACCG
>JASEGA010000021.1 GCA_030018315.1 bacterium
CAAGCAAAAAGTGGGAGGTGATTTAAAAATTTTAGCATCTGTAGTCTCTTTATTTACAAAGAATTACGAATGCTAAACAGCCTTAATTAAGAAAGGAGGGGAAGATGAAAAGCATGTATATTTTTATAAGTTTGCTTCTTATTTCTACTACAATAGAGGCAGAGCTTCCTACTGCAAAAGGATTAGTAAAGTCAAATGAAAGGCTCAGTCTGTTCAATCTTCAATTGAGGCAACTTTTTCAATCCAATTCGCAGAATCCTGTGGATAGGTTAGAATATAAGCCTGAGTGCATTTTGCCGATACCACAACATAGGGAAGGCGATTATACTTTTGGCAAGAATATTCAGGTAAATGATGATTCAGCAGGCACAGCATATCACTCTACAAGAGGGGCTGGAGGTGCTAATATCATTGTAGCACGTGGTGACACGCTATATATTGTGTGGTCAGATGCTCGTGAGTGTACAACTGGTTCACAGATTTACTTTGCTAAAAGTATAAATGGAGGTGTGAGCTTTCTACCAAATGTTAAAGTAGATGATATACCTCCACACTCATCAATTAAGTTGGCACCTTCTATAGCAGTTGACGGCCTTGGTAGAATCTATATAGCTTGGTCAGATTCACGAAGCGGAAATTTTGATGTATATTTTGCAAAGAGTGAGGACGGTGGTGTAACTTTCAGTAAAAATATATGTGTAACTGACACAGGTAGCCGAACGAATCAGGATGTGAGCATAGGAGTGGCTGGTGATAATATTTACATTGTATGGGCTGACACGAGACACTGGGATGGTTCTGGTAATCCTAGAGAGTATATCTATTCTGACAGAAGCAGAGATGGTGGGCTCACATTTGGGAAAGATATAAAAGTTGATGACTTCCATGTGGATGGTCCACCAGTGAGTGAGATGTGTCCATGTATTGATGTAATAGGAGATACTGTATATGTTGTATGGTATCATTTGAATTTTGATCCACTTGAGGGGAATATTCGGTTTGACAAAAGCATTGATGGTGGTGTAACATTTGGAACTGACGTTAAGATTCCAGCATCCGGATTCATGCAGCTTTATCCCTCTCTCACAGTTGATAGGAATAGTACAATCCACATAGCCTTTTATAATGTGACTAATGCATTCATCCTCCAAGTCCTGTATGCAAAGAGTACAGATGGTGGTGCTTCATTTAGCCAAATTACGGAGGTCACAGATACGACATTGCGTTTCAGTGGCAGCAGTATAGATATAGCTACTGATACAGACTGCAACCCATATATTGTGTGGGAAGACGGGAGAGATTCAGTAGGCATCACTCATCCATACTTTAGCTATAGCGATGATGGCGGTAATTCATTTAGCAAGAATGTACGAGTAGTGGATAAACCGGGTACAATAGGTGATGTGGACCAATATGGAGTGGGATTAGCAGTAGATGATAACAAAAATGTCTATGCAGTATGGAGTGATAGACGCAACCATAACAAGTGGTATGATATATATTTTGCTAAAGGGACACAAGTAGGAATAGAAGAAAGCTCAAAGCTCAAAGCTCAAAACTTAAAACTGGAAACCTATCCTAACCCATTTAACAGAGAGACTGTTATCTATTATCTCTATTTATCAGGAAAACACGATGATTATCCAATTAACCTCGCCTGTCATAGTGAAGTGGCGGGCAGGGATTTGCGATTAGCGATTTATGACTTGACTGGCAGATTAGTTCGCACATTTCCAATTTCCAATTCCATTACTTGGGATGGTAGAGATAATTGTGGCAAGTTATTACCGAGTGGTGTCTACTTTTGCAAGTTATTCACAGAATCCTGCGGACGGGTAGATGATAAGAGTTTAACCAAGCAAATCATTCTGTTGAGGTAAGACTTAAATTATGAAAATTATGAGAAATCTAAATCCAAAATAGTAGTCAAAGCTCAAAAGTAGGGAGTGCCTCTCTCCAGTAAGAAGGTGAGTTTTGCATTAGGAAGGAAATTGGGGTGGTATCTGATTTTTCTTGACAACCAATTTTTTTAATGTAATATTTCGGTGTAATGATAAAGAAACGCTTTCCTTGGCTTGAGTTTTTGATAGGAGTATCGGCGTGTAGCTTATTATGGCTACTTGGCTACCCTCAGTATGAGGAAAGAGCAACTATAGCTAAACGCTACCAGGTGCGTGTAAATATGTATACACTTGCAGCTGCTATTGAGAATTATGCAGCCTATAATAATGGTAAATTTCCTACTCAATTAGCAGATTTTGCAGAGTTCTTTGCCCCACCTATAAATCCATACACTCACAAACCAATTGGGAAGGAGGAAATAAAAATATTCCAATATGAGTCGAAAGATGAGCCAAGAGCTAAGTCTATTGAAAGTAAGAATGGCAGGCTCCGTGGTGCCCCAGGTACATTAGCTTACGGTTACTTTATTACTCCTGAAGACACACTCCCCTCTGCTTATGGGATTGTAGGATTTGGGCAAGATGGTGCGCCACTTGCAGACCGTCTACCATCAGGTGAAATAGAAGTCTTTATCTTACACGAGAGCGATTGAATAAATTCAAAACTTAAATCTCTAAAACAAATACCTAAATTCCTAAAGCATTAACCGCAGATGAACACAGATAAACACTGATTATTTAAGGATAAACACGTTTTTTTATTTTTACTCAAGAAATCTGTGTACATCAGCGTCTATCTGCGGTTTCAAAAATTAACGCATTATCACGGTTAAAATTACATACCAAAATGCAAAAATTGACAACGAAGTTGACATTAGAGCGTCATATTTGAATTTTGATTTGTCATTTTGCATTTTGATATTTAATATTTATTCTACGCCGCCGACAGGAATCGGACCTCCACACCCAGCTCCGTCCCGCACAAAATAGTGTGCCCGGAGGGACTTGAACCCTCAACCATTGGCTCCGGAGGCCAACGCTCTATCCAATTGAGCTACGAGCACATTTGTGCGGGATAGCCATTGAGCTACGGGGGCTCCCTTCTCAATCGAGATAAATTCTTCTGTTATAATAGTCCATAAGTTCATAAATGTCAATATTTAATATAATTTAAATGTCGCTTTTGCAAAGACTCCCAGCAGACATAGACGTTCTTGTATCCGACATCCGATAGAAAGTTGCCACCATTTACTTATTACTTGTGCAGGATTAGAAGAGGTTCTAAGTGTACAGATGGCATCAAGTCTTAATTTTTTTGTTGCTTCTATACATTTATCTATGACAGCTTTCGGATTCTCTATTACTCCACCATGTCCAGTAATTATGAGCTTAGGGTTAAGCCCTTGTATAATCTTAAGTGAAGAGATAGCAGCATCAATATCAGATGATGGCATATTCAGGACTGCAAATGGTATATGTTTACCATGAGCGATAAGGTCGCCTGTTATAAGAATATTTTCATTAGTAATGTAAAAGCCAACCTCCTCCGGAGTATGACCTGGCAAATATAGTACTTTAATTCCGTTCAATAGTTCACCATTTTTGAATATGCCATCTACTTTAACCTTTCTCCAATTTAGAGTTATAGAGTTCACGCCTAACTTTGTTAACGATTCCGTAATCTTTTCTATCACTTTAGCTTTTTTGGGTTCATTTTTAAAAATATGAGTAAGTAGGGGGGCAACGCTTTCCTTTTGCTGATTTGAAACAGCCTGCACAGGGTGAGGCGACTCCAAGATAGTTTTTGCTATAGGATGACAAAAGACTTTTGAGTTAAATTTGGACTTCAAAAATCTGACAGCTTGAGAATGGTCAGGGTGGGCATGTGTAAGCCAGATTTCGTCTATTGCTTGGACTCCAAGTTCATTTAATTTTGATAGTAGGCGTGATGAGTTACCAAACGCTGTAATTCCGGGGTCAACTATTATAGATTTACCCTGCCTCTTTGAAAAAGGGTGGAGTAAACCATTCTTTATAAGTACGGAGTTAGAATGGACAAATCTTTGCTTGAACAAAAATATATGGTCAGAAATCTGTATCAAAATTGGTCAGTAGGGGCAGGGTTACCCTGCCCCTACATCAGTTACGCTACCTACTACTTCTTCTTTACTGAGCTATGTATATCACAGACTGTAGCTGGCTCAGTTCCGTTAATAAAAACTTCTTCTCTTACAGATTCGCAAAAAGGGGTCGCAAGTTTACCAGAAGTCTCGCATATCTTCTTGGTTACAATTCCTTGCGGTGCCTCAAATGCTTCAATTAGTGTATCTCTTGTTGCCTTTATCATAAAATCAGTCCATATAGGGAGCGCAAATACTGAGCCAGTAGCATTCTTATAAATCTTCTTCATTTGGTCATATCCAACCCATACTCCACAAGCAAGTGAAGGTGTAAACCCAATAAACCAAGCATCAGTGCAATTATCTGTTGTCCCAGTCTTACCGGCTGATGGTATAGTAAATCCCAATACTCTTGCATTAACTCCTGTCCCTTCATCTAATACACTTTGCATTAAGCTTGTTATCAAATAAGCAGTTTCACAGGATATAATTTGTTCACTAAATTCTTGGTGTTCGTATAAAAGCTTGCCTTTCTCATCTACTATCTTTTGTATCATAAATGGTATAGTTCTTACTCCATAATTAGCAAGTGTAGCAAAAGCTGATACCATGTCAATGAGTGTAACTGAGCTACAGCCGAGTGCCAGTGAGAGCACTGGTTCAAGTGGCGATGTTATCCCCAACCTCCTTGCATATCCAATCACTTTTTCAGGCCCAATCCTCATAATAAGTCTAATAGCAACAAGATTTCTTGATAATGCAAGCCCCTTGCGTAAAGTTACTGGACCAAGAAATTGGTTGTCAAAGTTGCTCGGTGAGTAGATGCCTGCTCCCGGTATATTAACAGTAATTGAGTCATCAAGTACAATAGATGCAGGTGTATAACCTGATTCTAGTGCAGCTATCCAAGTAAATGGCTTAAATGCAGACCCCGGCTGCCGTCTTGCATCCATAGCTCGATTAAACATGCTTTTACTAAAATCTCTACCCCCAACCATGGATAGTATTGCACCGGTCTTTGGCTCAATTGCAACTATAGCAGATTGCAACGGCTCAAGAGTATCTCTAAATCTATAAGTAATGTCAAGTCTGTTGAGCCCCTCTTTAACAGATTTTTCAGCCGCCTGTTGCAAGTCAATATCAAGAGTAGTATAAATTGAGGCACCGCCTCGATAGAGTAAGTCGGGTCCAAATCTCTCTGTTACCCATTTCTTAACTTCTTCTACAAAATAAAGCCCAATTCCTTGAGGTATTGGACTTCTAATAACTCCGAGTGGTGCATTTTTAACCCTCGCTGCCTCTTCTTTTGAGATTATTCCTTCATTAGCCATCAAATTAAGAACAAATGCCCTACGTCTAATAGCAGACATTGGATGAATGATAGGGTTATATAATATAGGACCTCTCGGCAGTCCAGCAAGTAAAGCACACTCTGCAATAGAAAGCTCAGTTGCGGACTTACCAAAATAGAGCTCAGCTGCAGACTCTACCCCATAAGCACCATTTCCATAATAAATTTGATTTAGATAAAGTTCGAGAATGTCAGACTTAGAATAACTATGTTCAATATTGATGGCAAGTAAAGTTTCTTTGATTTTGCGAAGTACACTCCTTTCCTGAGTTAAAAAAAGGTTGCGTGCCAGTTGCTGTGTTATTGTTGAACCTCCTTGTGTAACTCTTAGATGCAAAATGTTAGCAAGCATAGCCCTTGTAATCCCAGACAGGTCAATGCCCCAATGACGATAAAATTTTCTATCCTCAGCCAAAATAGTAGCATCAATAAGTGGTTTTGGAATATCTTCAAGTGGAATAGGAATTCTTCTCTGTTCGTAAAATTCGTGTAACACTTTACCATTCCTATCATAGAGACGCGTAATTTTAGATGGAATATAGCTCTCAAGTAAAGTCACAGATGGTAGTGTCTTATTTAGAGTATAAACAAGTGAGAACAAAAAACCGGCACAAAAACTGTAAATACCAAAAACTACGAATACAATTTTTTTTATTTTTATTGTTTTTGCTTTACGCTTTTTCATAATTTCTATTATAGTATAAATCGCAACTTCTGTCAATCCAAAATTTTTTTTAAAAAAACTTGCTTTATTGAATAATTCGCTTTACAAAACTTGTAACACCTTAATTGACACCGATTTATGAGATTCTTCACTTTGTTCAAAATGACAAGGTCAAAATTGTCTAAAACCAAGTCAGAGGTTGAAAATCAAAGGTGCCAAAAATATTTATTCAACAAAGCAAATAAAACTTGACAAGTTTTTAAATATAAATATAATTTTAAAATTACTAAAAGCAGAAGCAGTTATTGTAGTTATCTAAAATAACAGGGGTTAAAATTTTTGACTGCTACTAACTTTTTGAAAGGGGGTGATAAAGTATAAAAAGAAAAGAGGATTTTTGGGAGGAGTGACTTGAAGTGTTAATGGTTACTCCAAATAAATTGGAGTAAAGGAGGTGTAATATGAAGAAGGGGGCATATCTTTTAGCCATATTTGGCATAGTTGCTCTCATTTTAGGCTGCGAAGCTCAAAGAGTGAGACAAGCAGTCGAGGGACTGAAGCCTGAAGTCCAAAATCTTGCTACAAAGCTGGACGCTGCCAAGGGGATATTGGGAACAGTTGGGGATTTGGAGGCTAAAATAGCTGGTAAAGTAGAGAAGGCGCAGATTGACGAGCTCTTGGGTAAAATAAGTGAGACGAAGACCTCTATAGCAGATGTATTGGCGCTTGAGGATAAGATTGGAACACTTATGGATACACTTGTAATTCTTGATAGGAAGGCGACTGGTAAAGTGAAAGAAGATGTATCCGCTCTCTCCGCAAAAGTAGGTGAGTTAAGTGCAGGCTTAGGTGCATTTAGGGCTGCAGATATGAGACTTGATAACTTAAAGGCAAAGCTTGAGGCAATGAAGGAAGTACCAGCACCTAAGAAAGCAATACCAGCTAAGCCTAAGATAAAGAAGAAAGTAAAGTAGTATATATGTGGAGGAATGATGAAGAGAGGATTATTACTACTTGGTTTATTTCTAATAGCTCTGTTTAGTTTCTTTGGCTGCGAAAAAAAGCCGACAGAACCAGTTGTAGTGGGGGCACCAGAAAATTTTACTATTGTGGTGGCAGGAACTGACTCCCTCTCTTTAAAACTGAGCTGGGAGACATCTCCTACGAGTGTAGATGGATACATTATCTACTTTGAGAACTCACCTATTGAGACGACAGCCGCCCTAAGCTACACATATAAGCCTAATTCACTCGGTGATTACAAAGTGACCGCATACAAAGGGACGACAGAGAGTAGTCCTTCAAATACAGTGTCTACAAAACTTGTTTCGGCTATTAACCAAGGACCTGTGTACTGGACAAATGATCCAGACCCTAATCATCCGAGTGGATACGGGTGGAGTGCTGACGGTAGTGGCGCCTGTTACGCTATAGCCCCACCACAGTATCCCAACAAAGATAAGATAGACTTTATTGTGGATGGTTATTTTGATTTAAGAAATCCTGCCGACCTATACGATCCTACATGGCATACTACAGGAATTGCATATAGCGACCAGTGGACTTACGATAATCTTGCAGAAGCACCTGCAACTGGTTATATGAACTTTCAAGATGTAGTAGCTCAAGGCACTTATATTTTATGGGTTCACGGTAAATACTATGTGAAACTTGGGATAACAGGAGTAGATGAGGGAGTTCATAGCATTACTTTTAAGTACGGGTTCCAGAAGATACAAGGCTTCAGGAGACTAAAGTAAAGATTTTGGGCGCGTTGATCTATGCGCCAATAGAATACAAAAAGGGCAGTTTAAAAGCTGCCCTTTTTAATTTCATAGCTCCAAGAATTATTAAGAGCTTGACAAATTAATGGGTCATAATATAATTCATAATTGTTTATAGCTATTTTATTTTTAGTAAGGAGGTAATATGAGTAATTTAAAGCAAATGATTAATGAAACCATAAAAGTCATCAGAGAGAGGACTGCATTTAAGCCAGGGATTGGTATAATACTTGGGACAGGACTTGGAAAGCTTGTTGAGTATATAAATGATGAAATCTCTATCCCATACAGTGAACTACCTCATTTCCCTATCCCTACAGTTGAATCGCATGCTGGTAGGCTTATATTTGGTAGATTATCAGGTAAGCCTGTACTCGCTATGCAGGGCAGGTTTCATTATTACGAAGGATACTCAATGCTACAAGTTACCTTTCCTGTCAGGGTTATGAAATTTCTTGGCTGTGAACTCCTAATTGTATCAAATGCTTGTGGTGGTGTAAATCCATTGTTTGAGAGGGGTGATGTTATGGTGATTTGTGACCATGTCAACCTTATGCCTGAAAATCCGCTACGTGGCAAAAATGACGACTCAATTGGTGATAGGTTTCCAGATATGTGCAATGCGTATGATAAGGGGCTTATAAAGTTAGCAGAGAATGTAGCTATGAAGCAAGGTATTACACTAAAAAAGGGCGTATATGTTGGATTACAGGGACCGTGTTTTGAGACAGCCGCTGAATATAGGATGATTAGGAATATAGGAGGTGACGCAGTCGGTATGTCTACAGTGCCTGAAGTCATTGTTGCAAGGCATATGGGGATGCAAGTCTTAGGAATCTCAATAGTAACTGACATCGGCTTCCCTGATGCACTTGAGCCTGTCTCTCATAAGATTGTTATAGCAGCTGCTAATAAAGCTGAACCTAAATTAACTAAACTGATTGAAGGAGTAGTAAAGGAAATCAAAATTTAAAATGCAAAATGCAAAATTATATAGGTCACTACTCACGATATTTTGCTTACTTAGTTGCTCAAGGCATAAGACAGAGGTTAAATTAAATGTAGAAGACGAGTTTACACTTGCCAAATCTGAATTTGAGTATAAGCATTATGACAAGGCAATAGATGGATTTAAGCGAGTCATTTTTCGCTACCCGGGTAGCAAGTGGGTTGAGGAATCGCAATACTTGTTAGCAAAAGCTTACCTTGAAAAGAAAGATCATACACAGGCTGAGCTTGAATACGACTTCTTTATCCAGAGTTATCCACGTTCAAGGTTTGCAGATGATGCATACTTTGAGCTCTCTCTTTGCTATTTTAAAGAATCGCCCCCATACGGAATTGAGCAATCGCTGACTAAAAAGGCACTTCAATTGTTTAGGTCATTCATTGCCAAATATCCAGATAGCGAACTTATAGATAAGGCAAGAGAATACGAAAAAAAGTGTATTGATAAGCTTGTAAAGAAGGAGCTTGAGACTGCTAAATTGTATGTTAAATTAGGTAAGCCAGCGTCAGCTATCTTGTATCTTAAGGACATACAGCAAAGCTATCCTGATAATTCATACTCAAAAGAGATAGCTCGGTTACTTGAGTATATAACTCATAACAAGTGAAGACATAGATTAGGCTGTTTAGAAATGAGATATAAATTTAGGAGGGAATTCTAAAAATCAGCGTGTTTGTTTAAGGAACATGTAAAACAACAGAGACCATATTATTATCCACTATAACCTCTCTAACTTATGTGACCAGCTCGGTGAATATGCACCATCAGTTGAAGTTATAACTCTCTGCTCACCCCCATCCCATCGCATAGTGTAGAGTTTATAGACTCCACTCCTATTAGAGCTAAACACTATATGCAAGCCGTCCGGAGACCAGTGTGGGTCTTCGTTACTACCTTCTGATGTCAGTTGGACTTGATTTTCACCACTTATGTCAATAATAAATATCTGAGGTCCCCCTTCATCTAATTGTGATACATATGTGATGAGATCGCCTCTCGGTGACCATGCAGGTGCTGTATTATAATTTCCATCAAATGTTAGACGCCGAACATCTGTGCCATCAATGTCTGTTATATATATCTGAGGACTACCTGCTCTATCTGATACAAATGCAATCTCTCTACCCGTAGGAGACCAGGTTGGTGAAGTATCTATTGCAAAATTATTTGTCACCCGCTTTAATCCATGTCCGCTTACATCCATAATGTATATTTCTGGATTACCATCTTTTGTAAGTGTCAGTGCAATCCTTTTGCCATCAGGTGAGAAACTTGGAGTAGAGTTGAGTCCATTAATAGATGATAGGAGCTTAACTTTTCCATCTTTAATATCTACAAGGTAAAGGTTTAAGTTCTCGCTATCGTAAGAAGAGAAAGCAATACACCTATCTTTAGGTGACCAATCAGGGAAAAGGCATAGTTTACCTATAGTAGTCAATTGTTCAATATTGAAGCCGTCATAGTCAACTATTGCAATCTCTTTAGTCCTCCCTGTTTTCATAGAGAAAGCAATCTTTGTCTGTGAAACACCATCTTCACCGGTCAAAAATTTTATCACATCATCCGAAATTTTATGCGCTACAGCCCTTGAGTTTTTACTTAATGTGTAGCTATTATTAAATATCTCTTTCTTTAGCCCTATGTCATAAACCCGAATAAGGAGATACAGCTTACCTTTCCAGAATAAGAACTCTTTAGCTAACAGCTCACCTGTGAGTAGCACTTCAGCAGTAGCCCAGCGATTGAAGTCTGGAATCTTACTTTTTACGCTATCAAGAGATATCGCCTCAATTGGAGATACAAGATTAAAATGTAGTGAAAATATCAAATCTTGTTCAACAACATTTTTTATCTCTCTTATTTGGTTTTTTAACGATTCTGGTACCTGTTCTTTGGAGATAAAATCCTCTATCCCTAACCTTATTTGCCTTTTTGGCTTCCCTGCAGTAGTTAGCTTTAACCATACCTCTTCAGGGGGTACTTGTCCCGGTGATACCTGTGATAAAAGTAGTATAATAATTATTGCGTGCATTCAAACTCTAAATGAACTTTTAATTGCTTATCTCCAAATTCAGAAGGTAGTGGTGGCAGCCTTTTTGTCACATAAACTGCCCTTAACGCTAATTGGTCATAGTAACTATCGCCTGAACTTTTCTCTAATTTTATGTCCTCAATTAAGCCGTCGGTGGCGATTGTAAAATAAACAACTGCTGATAGTTTCTTGCCACCTTCGTACGGATTTAGCCAGTTGTCTCCTATTTTAGAAAGAATCATATTGAGATAATATGAATATCCAAAAGACGAGACACCGCTAACTTTTATACCTAATCCGGAAGGAAAACGAACAATTGCTTCTTTCTCAAGTGGTACCTGTTCTTTTGGTTTAGCGACTTCCTTTTTCTTGATAGCCTTTGCTTTTGGGGATGGTGGTTTAGAAACCTGTATACCACCTATTTCTGCTTCTGTTTTAGGACCAGAGACTATGCTGACCGTATATATAGCTGGATAAGATCTATCAGCTTCTTTTGTCTGTAACCTTGCGACTCCGAATATAGAAAAAACTGCCGAATGTAAAAGAATTGATAGAAATATTTCCTTTGTCACTTTGAGACAGTACCTTTCCTTTTAGGTTCAGCTATCAAGCTTAAGTTTTCTATCCCTATTTCCTTAATTCTACCTATTACCTCCATCACTAATCCATAAGGAACACCCTCATCTGCCTTGAGATAGACTAATGGGTAGCGAGCTCTACTTATTTTGGCTTCAAGCACCTTTTCAAAATAACTAAGTGACACTTGTGTCTCTTCAACGAAGATTCTACCTTCCTTAGTTATTGATACCACTATACCCTCTTCTTTTTGCGCCGTTGCTGCAGAGGTACGTGGTATATTTACATTTATACCAGACTTTAAAAATGTACCTGTAACAATAAAGATAATGAGAATAGTTATACTTATATCTGCAAGTGAGGTGATATTCATTTCAGATATGGGACGGAGTTCGTGTCTCATATAACGAACCACGAGATTTCACAGTTAATCTCGTGGTTAATTTTTAGTAAGTAAAACCTCATAAACTTAATTCATTTCTTATCTCACTCGTAACTAAAGTGATAAATCTGTCCATCTCACTTGATAGCCTTTTTGATACATTTATAAAATAGTTATACGCTATAAGTGCTGGTATAGCAACGAGTAAGCCAGCCACTGTTGTTATCAATGCTTCTGCTATACCTGGTGCTACTATATCAATATGCGCAGAGCCAAATGTTTTTATATCCAAGAATGCTTCCATCACCCCCCACACTGTACCTAAAAGCCCAATAAAAGGGCTTACAGCACCTGCTGTGCCTAAAATTATAAGATGATTTTCAAAATTATCTATCTCCTCCGAAGCTACCGTTTGTAGACTTGAAATAATATTAGGCATTAAATCAGATTGAGTTTTATTCGACATTTGGATTTTTGCATTTGAGCTTTTTAACATAGCCTTCATTTTATCTGTCCTCTTTATCCCTTCTGTAAGTATAGCCGAAAGAGGGCTATCATTAAAGTTCATATTAGATGAGGCTAACATCTTCTTTTTCCTGGACCCAATAAATTTCAGTAACTCTCTATTTCTTCTGATTTTTCTTCGGCTGAGGTTGTATTTTTTAATAATTAATGCCCAACAGACAATGGAGAAGATAAGTAGTATAATTAAGATACCCTTTGCCATCCCACCACAGGTGATGACTATCTGTATCACTCTTGATGCTAACCCCGTCCCCATAGTTATTGTAGAGTTTTAAGTCTCTCTTCAGCCAATTTTGCTTCGTTAGAATTAGGGTATTCCTTTAATAGCCTATCCAAACATTCTCTACCTTTGTCACGATTTCCAATCGCAATATAAGAGAGTGCCGTCTTGTAAATAGAACTTGCAACTTTGTTCCCTTTTGGATAATTCTTTTCTACTTTTTCGAATTCTAAAATTGCAGCCTCATATTTTGATTGAGCGTAGAGACATTCACCAATCCAATACTGTGCATTGTCTGCAAGGTCTGAGTCCGGAAACAATTCAAGGTATTTCTTGAAACCGGTAATAGCAAGTTCATAATCACCCCTTGTCATATCAAGGTGGGCTGTATCGTATATCTTATAGTGGGCAACGATAGTAGATTCTGGGATAAGCGATTCTGCTACTACTGGTTTGGTAGCTATTCCAAGTTTTTTAGATAGTTTAGCTATCTGTGTCTCGTTATCTGTAAGCCTTGACTCAAGTATCTGTAGCCTATCCTCTATACGCTCCAATCTTGCTATTTGTTCAGCTCTTGTCTCAAGGATTAGTTCAGTTTCTTTATTGCTGGTAGAAACAAAGAGGGTATCAAGATGACATACTTTTTGCTCTATGTGGTCAACTTTGTACCGTGTGTGCTTTATCTCTTCACGAATACCACACCCACAGGCAACAATGATAAACAAAAAAATTGCCTTCTTCATTTATAAAACATTTTACATATCTAAAAAGCTTTTGTCAATTTTTTTCTGGAGTTAGAAACGGTAGTAAAATTTAATTTACAGTTAAAGTTATGTGGGAGCACTCCAAGAAGCACCTCCACTATTTAGTAATAGGAACCATCTCTCACTGCGAGCGACAGCGAAGCAATCTCCACCCACAGTTGTGAGTAGAGAACAAACCCCACCTACAGCTTTAGTATATTCTATAGAGAAGCAGTATCTTTGTTTTCTATTATTTGATTACAAACTCGGCTCTCCTATTCTTAGGTAAATCTCGTGGGTCAAGTGGCCTCTCTTCACCATAACTTATAGTGGAGAGACGATCGGGCTTAATTCCTAAATTAATAAGGTAATCTTTTGCTGCCTTAGCACGCTTCCACCCCAATGCCATATTGTATTCGGCTGTGCCAATTTCACAACAATGACCTTCAATAAGAACATTTATATCCGGATGCTCTCTAAGTACTTTAGCATTATTCTCTAAAATCTTGGCATCTCCCGGTCTTATATCATACTTATCAAAGTCAAAGTTGATTCTGTTCAGTTCTACTTTTGCCACCTCTGGTTCAACTTCAGGTTTAGTAACTTCCACTTTCTCCTCAGGCACAACCACCTCTTCCTTCACCACTTTCTTCTTCGGGAAGCAGCCCAATATAAATAGGCTGCTAACCGCAATTAAAAATGCCCATCTCATAATTTCACCCCCCTTTCATAGAAATTTTATATACTTAAAATCCTTTGTCAAGTTTTTTGCTTTGTTGAATAATTCACTTTACAAAACTTGCAACACCTTGATTGACACCGATTTATGAGATTCTTCACTTCGTTCAGAATGACAAGGTCAAAATTGTCTAAAACCAAGTTAGAGGTTTGAAAATCAAAGATGCTAAAAATATTTATTCAACAAAGCAAGTTTTTTGAAAAAAAAGTGTAAAAAGTGTTAAGAAATGTTTAATTAAAAAATTAGTAATTTACTATAATCAGGAATAGATACTTCTTAAATACCCTCTTATTCTCTAAGTGATTTTAGCTTCTTGATTAAAAGCAGTGCGTCAATAGGAGTTATTTTATCAAGCTCTATCTTGTCAAGTTCTTTTAAAACTGGCGGCTCTTTTAGTTCAAATAAATCTACTTGTTTTGACTTTGCTCGTATTTTGCTTGCTTTTCGCTCATTTAGTTCAAGTGTATGCAAAATCTCTTTCGCCCTTTTAATCACAACTTGAGGTAAGCCTGCAAGCTTTGCTACATCTATTCCATAAGATTCATCACAGCCACCGGGCCTGAGCTGTCTTAAGAATATTATCTTGTCCTCATATCGCTTAACAGCAATTTGGTAATTTTTTATCTTTGACGAAATTGTAGCAAGTTCAGTTAGTTCATGGTAATGAGTAGCAAAAAGTGTCTTACACCCAATACGATTTGATAAATATTCAATAGTAGCCCATGCAATTGACATACCATCAAAAGTAGATGTCCCGCGTCCTATTTCATCAAGTAAAACGAGGCTCCTTTTACTTGCATTATTCAATATGTTAGCAGTCTCATTCATCTCTGCAAGAAATGTAGAGACTCCGCGTGTTAGGTCATCACTTGCCCCAATCCTCGTAAATATGCGGTCACAAACCCCTATACGAGACTCGGTTGCAGGCACAAATGAGCCTATCTGTGCCATAACTACAATTAAGCCGACCTGTCTTAAGTATGTTGATTTTCCAGCCATATTAGGACCTGTTATTATATAAATCTCACTATCTTTTTCAAGTATAGTTGGATTAGGTACAAATTCACCTTCTCTAAGTAGTTGCTCTACAACTGGGTGTCTACCATTCTTAATTATTATAGAGTCACCATCATCTACAACAGGTCTTGTATACCCATTCCTTTTTGCTACCCATGCAAACGAAGCAAATGTATCAAGTTCTGCAATCTTTTTAGCCACATACTGGATTTCAGTAGTCTTTTTTGCAACCTCTTTTCTTAGGTCACAGAATAGCTCATATTCAAGCTGCTTTATACGCTCCTCTGCTGATAAAACTTTTGACTCGTATTCTTTAAGCTCTTGTGTAATAAATCTTTCACCACTCACAATAGTTTGCTTTCTTATGTAAGTTGGGGGTACAAGTTTAAGATTTGGCTTTGTCACTTCAATATAATATCCGAAGACATTGTTAAATCCAACCTTCAATGATTGTATTCCCGTTCGCCGTCTCTCGTTAGACTCAAAGTCTGAAATCCACTGCTTACCAGAAAAGGCAAGCTTCCTGAGTTCATCAAGTTCTTTATTAAATCCAGCCTTTATAATGCCACCGTCTTTGATAGTTGGCGGTGGATTATCTACAATTGCTCTATCAATAAGTGAGACAGTGGAGTCAAAGTTACCAAACTTATAATCTTTTCCACAGGATCCTTCGTAAAACTTGTCCGGTAGAATAGAGTTTAACTCAGGCAAAATCTTAAGTGCATTACCAATCATAACAAGCTCTCTTGCATTTGCACGCTCACCTGACACTTTTGCTATTAGACGCTCAAGGTCTGTAATCTTTGAAAGTAGCCTCCGTAACCCATCAAGTAATGTAGTAGAATTGACTAATTCTTCTACCTTATCAAGCCGTGAGTTTATTTCTTTGGCATCAATTAAAGGGAAGTTAATAAGATTTCTGATAAACCTTCCCCCCATTGGAGTACAAGTGTGGTCCAATACCCAGAGCAGTGTGCCTTCACCTTCTGAGCCGCCAATCTTTTGAGTAAGTTCAAGATTCCTCCTTGTAGGTTCATCAATAATTAAGTGATTAGAAAGAAAATACGGAGTTACACGATTTATATATTCAAGTCCTTTCTTTTTTGTCGCTTTTATATAAGCAAGTGCGGCACCACCAGCCCCTATGCCAAGCTTTAAATCTTTGCACCCAAAGCCGTCAAGAGAAGCCACTTTAAAATGTTCAGTAAGCTCATTAAGAGCAAACTCGTACGAAAACTCGTAAGGCTCTATTTGAGTAAATTTGATTAATTCAAGTCCCTTAATTTTAAGGGTAGCAGGCGCTATAATTTCGGCAGGGTTAACTTTTTTAAGTTCATCTTGTAGTTCATCTTCACTGAGTTCTGTAATTTTAAAATCACCAGTTGATAAATCAACGAGTGCAAGTCCATATTTATTGTTATCATATGCAATTGATGCAAGATAGTTATTTTTATTGGATTCAAGTAACGAATCGTCAAGTAGTGTTCCACTTGTTATCACCTCAACCACATCCCTTTTAACGAGCTTACCCGGCTTTGGCTCTTCAAGTTGCTCACATATAGCTACTTTATAACCAGCTCTAACAAGCTTAGCAATATATGGCTGAACTGAATGATATGGGACACCTGCGAGTGGAACACCTTGCTGGCGTTGAGTAAGTGCAATACCTAAGATTTTTGAAACTAAAACTGCGTCATCATAAAATGTTTCGTAAAAGTCGCCTAACCTGAAGAATAAGATAATATCCTGATATTTCTTCTTTATCCTTGAATACTGTTCTAAAAGCGGGGTAAGATTCATCGTCTTACAACAAATCCATTTAATCCATTTTCAAGCATAAACTTTTTTGCATCCTCTCTTGAACTAAATTCACCTATCATAACTTTATAATAGTTATCTTCATTCACAATGTAAGGTAGATTCTTCCCCTTCACTTCGTTCAGGGTCAGAATGACAGATAGGCTTTCCTTGAGTTTTTCAGCATTCTTTTCTTCTTGGAAAGCACCGACTTGGACAGCATATTTATTTGCAGAATCTCCTACGAGCCGTATGGCCTGTGGAGAAATAAATGAGTAAATTATAGCAATCCATTCTTTAGCAGCTTTAGCACATAATCCCTTAGGATAAGAGGTTACAACTTTTTCGTAATTTTTTAATGCTTCAATATATTCACCTTTTGCATAATAGTATTGTGCAATCCTATACAGAGCACTGTCAGCTATCCCAACTTTGTTGGGATATAAAGCGAGAATCCTTTCATAGTAACTAATAGCCTCTTTTTGGTCTTTTCTCAACTTTCCAGCCCAATAGAGAACATAAGGAGTAAGTTCATGCTCAGGATATTGAATTAGGAAACGCTTAACCTTTCTGCTTGCACCATCAAAGTCACCTTTGGTATAAGCCTTTTTTGCATCCTTGTAAAGTTCTAATGGTGACAGAGTAAATAATAAGATTAAGCATAAATTTTGCATATAATTATAATATTTATATTATAAATTTATTCACTTGTCAAGTTTTCGCTTTTAATAAAATAAATTAAGGAGATAAACAGCGTCTATTTTTGTTGACAAGCTTAAACTTATATGATAAAGTCAATTCAGGGAGGTAAAATGAAACAATTAAGAAAGCCTATCTATGTGACAGCAGGCTACAACACAATTTCACTCGGCTCAGGTAGGAAAGAATTTAGTCCAAAGGCAGCAAGACCTGGGCTTGAGCATTATATTTCAGAGGCTGGTAATGGTGCGATAGCACAGATAAATGAGCCAGCTAACATTGACGAAGGAGTAATTACAAACTTTATGGCAGAAAGGTATTGCCGACAAGGAAACAGGCCCGGTTTCTTCCCTATGATTCATCCATCATTTCAGTATAAGCCAGCTACAGGGGTTGAGGGTGCTTGTGGGTCAGGTGGACTCGGTCTTGTTGTAGCCTGTAAGACTATACTTGCAGATGTTGCTGATGCTGTTCTTGTAATAGGAGTTGAAGTCCAAAACACTGTAAAAGCAGTTTATGGTGCCGACTATCTTGCAGGTGCAGGTTGGTATGCTGGTGAGAGGAAGCAAGGGCATGCTCACTTCTTTCCAGCACAATTCTCAGACCGTGCCGGCGCATACTTTGATAAATTTGGTAAAGATAAGACAAGGGAGGCTATGGCTCGTTGGTATGAGCAGGCAATTTTGAATGCACGCAAAAACCCTAAAGCACAAGAATATCACAATACAATAGATGACTTATTTGCAGTTGGGATGACACCACCAAATCCGAGTGTATTCTGTGAGCATATTAATGTATACGATTGCTCAAAGGTATCTGATGCCGCATCTGCAATTATATTTGCAAGTGAAGAAGGGCTTAAGAAACTTGGCGTCTCTAAGAAAGATGCTGCTGAAGTTGTAGCTTGGGGTCAATGTGAGGATGACATAACAAAGAAACCTCCAGACCTCACTAAATTAACTACTACACAAAAAGCAGTAGAGTTAGCTTATGAAAGGGCAGGAATTTCAAGCAAGGACATAAGTGTGCTTGAAGTACACGATTGTTTTACAATTAGTGGCGTGTTATCAATGGAGGCTACTGGACTTGCAAGATATGGTGAAGGGGCAGACTTTGTTAGAGAAGGAAGGACAAGAACTGAAATCCCTACTAATACAACTGGTGGTCTTATTGGTTATGGCCATCCTGTAGGTGCATCAGGAGTAAGGCAGGCTGTTGATATTATGCACCAGTTGATAGGGAAAGCGGGTGATTGTCAAGTAGAGATTGACTCCAATCGTCCATATGGGATGATGATATCAATGGGTGGCAATGATAAGACTGTAGTAGTGATGATATTCAAAAAGATAGAATAAAGTCATCAGAGTTCATTGAGTCTATTGAGTCGTTGAGTTAAATAGTTATGTATGTTTGTTTAAGTTAAGGGAAGGACAATGTTTAATAAAATAAATAAATGGGCGGACCAACTTATTGTATTTTTTGGTGCAATAATCTTAAGCACTAATCTTACATTAGCTGATTGGGTAAGAGAAGATATTGGGGCAGGTGTTGGGCGCATATCGGATGTTACAGTAGGTAATGGCAGGAACGATGACACCTCACGTGTCTATGCAGCATGCTGTGACAGTCATATATATGAATTTACATATTATGAACGAGGCTGGATAAAGGTGGATGTTGGGTCAGGTGGACGCGCTATGCATTGTTTAGTGATTGGGACCGGTAGGAATGACACCACTTTGCGCATCTATGCAGCGTGTGAGGATAATTCTATATATGAGTTTAGTTGGACTGGAGGAGGTTGGACAAAAGTTAAGGTTGGGGAAGTTGAGCCCGGTGATTGGGGGATGAGCACTGTAGCAATTGGGGCAGCCAGGAATGATGATACACTTCGCCTATATACAGGCTGTTTTGAGCCATTTCAGGGTGTATACGAGTTTAGCTGGGATGGAGTGAGCTGGATAAGGAAACGTATAGGCACATTTTATTACCCAGTGGAGTGTATAACAGTGGCTAACGGGCGTAATGATGGTGTGATGCGTCTCTATATAGGGACCGCTCTTGAGCACTATGGGCATGTTGTAGAAAAGTGGTATCAAGGAGGTTCTTGGCCAAGTGAGATTATAAATGCCGATCTTTTGCTACCAATACTTGATATTGCAGTTGGGCCGGCTCATAACGATGACACTTTACGAGTCTATGCAGGAGCTAGACTAAAACCAAATATAATAGAGATTACTTGGTCTCAGGGTATGTGGGGATATTGTCAGCGGGTGAGTGATACTGGTAGAGCTATTATGTATGGTGTAGCGGTTGGGGCTGGCCATAATGATGGTGCGATGTATATCTATGGAAGTAATCAGGACTCGCATATTTATGAGTTTTTGTACAAAGGTGAAGTTTGGAAAGTAACAGATATAGGGTTTGGTGGAAGCGGTACATCACAAGATGCGATGTATTGTGTAGCAGTTGGTAATGGTAGGAATGATGATACTATACGTGTTTATGGTGGGTGTCAGGACAATCATATTTATGAGTTTACATATCGGATAAGTGGTGTAGAAGAGGAACAAGCAGAAAGAAGTAAGAAGCGAGCAGTAAGATTACTACAGAACTACCCAAATCCATTTAGCCAGTCTACAGTTATCAGTTACCAGTTACCAGAAGCCAGAATACAGAAGTTAGGAGTCAGATTAACGATTTATGACCTTACTGGTAGACTTATCAAAGAATTTAATCATTTAACCAATCAACCATTTAACTGGCTAACTTGGGATGGCAAGGATGATGATGGAAATAAATTACCCACTGGATTATATTTTTGCAAGTTAGAGATAGGTAAAGAAAGCTTGGCAAAGCAAATAATTTTACTGAGATGAGTCAACGGATATGAGGTTAACAATGTAGTGGCATATTGCAATACACCACTACAAAATAAAGAATTACTTTCTCTATTCTTTGCAAAATCAAGTTCTTTTTAAGGCTTATCTCAAAATGCTCAACTTATCAGTTGCAGAGTAGTCTCCAGCACTAAGCCTGTAAAAATATACTCCATTCGCAACCTTCTTGCCAGCCTCATCCGTACCATCCCATCTCACTTTATGAGAACCGAGATTCTGATACTCATCCACAAGCACTTTAACTATCCTGCCAGTTATATCATATACCTTCAAATTTACTCGTGAAAGCTCATGATTTATATAGTATGGGATAGTAGTCACCCGAGTAAATGGATTAGGATAATTTTGTAGAAGTGTAAACTTTGTAGTAGGTAGAGCCCGCTCTTCTACACCCATACTTTTAGCAATAAAGACTACTTCCCTTGTAGCTCCTGAATCAAATGGTGCATCTCCTTGATTCCATATATGGAGTAATGCAAAGTTATCTGTAACTACTGCGTTATAGGCATCGTGATAAAGAATCTCAATACTATCAGCTCTAAAAGGTAGAAAGTCTATTAGAGCCTGCTCTGCCCTTTCCCCTAATGCAACACCATCACGTGTAGCCGTTACCCTATAAGTAACAGTATCTCCATTTATAATAAATTCACGCCTAAAGTTAGGCTCCATCACAGGGTCAAATCGAATATCACACGAAGGTTCACCATACCAGCCCCAGACATCCCTTTCCCTATTCATCTCACTATAATTTGTACCGGGAACATGATACTCCATACAAAATAACAATGCCTGGTTAGTAATGTAAAACGACTCTGCCCAAGTGTGTAAGCCCTGTTCTGGCCATAGATAGCCATGGCCTTTCATATAGACTGTAGCTACTGGAATTGTACTCCCCCAATACCCAATTACTCCACCAGTATGTGCCCAAGAAGGAACAAACGAGCCGCTACCTAATATTTGACCGTGATTACAGTTATATGGCGCAAAGAATACCTTTGGATTAGTTGAATTCACATTTATATTAGAGCCTGTATATGGGTCACCATACACCTGACCATTGCTTGACCGAAAATAGCCCTCGTAACCAGGACTAGGGTAATGCAGTTGCCAAGTATCATGGCTACCATGGCCGCCAGGCATCACGAGGTCAAATGTATTTGTATTAAGTAAAGTGACCATAGTATCTGTACAATCCTGTGGCCCATCAGTGTATTTCTCAATAGTGTCACAATCCGGGCGCTTTACCCATACCATTCCGTATACATGACAGGCAAAATACATACCCTGCCTCACATAATTAAGAAGACCGCCACAGTCTTTAAGCAGGATATTAGAAATAGTAAGTGAAGGTGTAGTTGCTATCCTCATCGCATCATCCGCTACATAGCCAGTTAATATAGCCCATACTGCATCCCCATACGGGTCGTCATCAAGTGCTCTGGTAAGCTGGTGTATCCTTCTTACATATTCAGTCGAGCCTACACTTGTGATGTCACTAACTTTAGCTACAAAACAGATATGCGTCGGTCTATATGTAGAGAGAGCTGATTGAACATCCCACACATTTCCAGTATGAGTAAATACAACACCCTCATGTCTTGCCTGTAAAGTATCAACAACTGCAGCCCAAGACGAGTCTTCAAGTGTTGAGCTCTTTACTACAATCGCATAATTAAATGGGGGGGCACTCATCTCCACAGGATTCTGTGAACCTTTTATAGTGGAGTCAGCTAAGCTAACAGCTACCACAACTATCACTGCTAAAAATACAAAAAAGTACTTCATCTTGCACCTCCTGTTTTAAAGGTAATCTTCCAAATCCTACTTGTCAAGAAAAAAAAACTGGTTTACACAAAATTTTTATCCCTCATTTTTTAAAAGAAGTTCTTTTTCAATCTCTTTAAGTTCATCGTGTTTGAGGATTGGTTTTTCAGATTCAGACGACACTCTTTTAGGTTTATCCTTTATTTTGAAGAATTCTTTTACCCCTAATACATTTGCATTCAATAACAATGCCCTCTCTCTTAGTTCCTTATCACTGGTAATCACAACTGTAAGTTTTGGATTAGCAGCCTTTTCTACCAATCTGATAATATAGTCATCAGCACTCATAGTATGAGTAAAAATTACCTGTATAGGGGATGTATTTAAAGGGTAGTCGTCTAACCCAGGATTGCCATCAAAAACGACTGTGACACGATTCTTCAAACTACCTTGTGGCTTTTTAGTTCGTATGTAGCTTACAAGTTTCCCTCTACTTTTTTGTAAATTTTTAACTGAATTACCTCTAAAATAAGGCATCTTGTGTAGCAGTGCATGAAGTATGTTGTAGCCGTCAAGAATATAATGAATAGCCATAAGATTGCTTCGTCCCCCGACTTGTCGGGGGACTCGCAACGACAACTATTATATTAAAACTAAAAAGTCAAAACTGCAAGTAAAAAATATCCTTAATGTGTGATGTAATCATTTTAGAACTCCGATTTACATTAAATTTTTCAAAAATCTACTTGACTTTTTTGGAAAAAAAGTTATATATCAGTACTTTGTCAAAAATGGGTGTAAAATTATATATAAGTCATTGTAATTCATAGGGTTAAACATGATTGGCGATAAAATTCCAAATTACAAGCACCAAATTCCAAACAAATCCCAAATTCTAAATCCAAATTTTCAAGACAGGTTTGGAATTTGGGACATTAGGATTTTAAGCTATCGAGGCTTTTTTTGAGACAGAGTAAAAGGATAAGTGCAATTTTCATATGAGATTTAACAAAGGACTGATATATAATTATGGAGGTGCAAAATGAATAATAGAGATTTAAAAGAAATAACACCTTTCTATACAAAACTCGGTCTCTTAATAATACTGGTTATACTTTGTTTAGCTTGTCTATTTATTCCTGAGACTAAGCCTAAACCTTACAAGCTAAAAGCAGCAACACCGTTCAAGCCAATACCATTACCACCTCAGCTTGTGCTACTACAGGAGCCACCTCCTAAACCAAAACTGCCTGTAGCAGCGAAAACCGATGAAGAGGTAGAAGCACCAACAATTGAGCGCACTATCTTTGAAGAACCCTTAGGGAGGCTACCTGAACTGAAGCCTGAGATTGTTCCTTTTATAGGGGTAGAAGTTAAACCAGAGTTACTCAATTGTGTGGCACCAGAGTATCCTGAGCTTGCCTGTAAAGCTGAGATTGAAGGCACTGTTCTCTTAGAAATTATAATAGATACACTTGGGAGAGTTGTTGATATTAAAGTAACGAAGTCTTTACACGAGTTATGTGACCTATCAGCTATAAATGCAGTACGCCAGTGGATATATTCACCCGGTAAGCAACGTGGTAAACCTGTACTTGTGCGACTTGAAGTACCTGTCAGATTTATGCTTGAAAGATGAACTATCTTAATACATAGTTTGGATTAAATTGTACACTAAACTATCTTCAATAACCATTAGTCTACCTCTTTATTTTTCTCTTTTTTACTTGTCTTTTATGGATATTTTAGGTATAATTATTTAAATTATTTATTATGTTTAGAATTGAAGTAAAAAAGAAAGATAATATAGAAGGCGATAAGCTTAAGAAAGATATATTTGACCTCGGAATTAATGTCCAGTCTGTAGAAGTCATCTATACTTATTTAATTTTTGGTAACCTTACAAAAATTGATGTTCAAAGAATTGCACAAGACTTGCTTGCAGATAAAGTATGGGAAACATATAAGATAAATCCTAAACGCCAAATGCTAAATGCTAAATGCTTTACTATTGAGGTAGCTTATAATCCTGGCGTTATGGATGCAGTAGCTATAAGTGTAGTTAAGGGAATGCAGGATTTAGGAATTAAAGGAGTAGAAGCAGTAAAGACAGCTAAAAAGTATTTAATTACAGGGGCACTGTCAAAACAGGAGCTTGAATTTGTAGCTGATAAGCTATTAGTTAACCGCACTATTCAGCATATTGTTAGAAATGAAGAATATATTGTTACAACTCCAAAGTATTCTTTTAAACTCGTATCTGTAGATTTACTTACTGCATCAGATAAGGACTTATTGAACATAAGTAAACGTGGTATGCTTGGTCTTAATTTAATTGAGATGAAAGCAATTCAAAAGCATTTTATGAAACTTGCACGCAACCCTACTGATGTTGAGCTTGAGACAATAGCACAGACTTGGTCTGAGCATTGTGTACATAAGACATTTAAGTCAATGATTGAGTTTAACGGTAAGCTTATTCCACCACTTATTGATACAATTATGCAGGTCACAAATGAACTATCACCAAGCTGGTGTGTATCTGTTTTCAAGGATAATGCAGGTATAATCAAATTTGGCGACGGCTACAATATCTGCTTCAAAGTAGAGACCCATAATCATCCGTCAGCACTTGAGCCATATGGTGGGGCAGGCACTGGTATAGGTGGTGTCATTAGAGACCCATTGGGGACAGGACTTGGTGCTAAGCCAATCCTGAATACAGATGTGTTTTGCTTTGGACCACCAGATTATCCTCATAAAAGACTACCACCGGGAACACTGCATCCACTTCGTATTATGAAAGGGGTAGTAGCTGGTGTTAGAGATTACGGTAATAAAATGGGTATACCAACAGCGAATGGCGCAGTTTTGTTTGATGATAGATACATTGGTAATCCAGTAGTTTATTGTGGCACTGTTGGCTTAATACCTGATGATAAGTGTAAAAAAGAAGTAGTATGTGGTGACTTAATTGTCCTTGTTGGTGGTAGGACTGGCAGAGATGGTATTCATGGTGTTACATTTGCATCAATTGAGCTTACTAAGGAGTCTGAAGAGATTTCAAGTGGTGCTGTCCAGATTGGTAACCCAATAACTGAAAAGAAGCTTGTTGATATACTTTTAAAAGCAAGAGATAGAGGTCTTTATCGTGCTATAACAGACTGTGGTGGCGGTGGTCTATCATCAGCTATAGGTGAACTTGCACACTCAACCGGAGCAATAGTTGATTTGGATAAAGTGCCACTTAAATATGAGGGGCTTTCCTACAGTGAAATATGGATATCTGAGGCACAGGAGCGTATGATAATATTTGTGCCACCAAAAAAATTAGCCGAATTACTCGAATTATGCAGAAGTGAAGATGTAGAGGCTACTGTTATTGGTGAAGTTACCGATGATAAGACATTGATACTTAGGTATGAAGGCAATGTTGTTGGCAAACTTGATATGAAGTTCCTGCATGAAGGGTTACCTTTACCTATAAAGTATGCAAGTTGGAAGCCGAAAAAGTTTAATGAGCCCAAGTATATTGAACCTAAGGACTTAACCCCATATTTATTGTGTATACTTTCAAGTTTAAATGTTTGTAGCAAAGAGTGGGTTATTCGACAGTATGACCATGAGGTGCAAGGTGGTAGTGTATGTAAGCCACTTGTTGGCTATGATGGGCCAGGTGATGCCTGTATTGTAAGACCATTACTTAATTCTAACCGTGGTATTGTTATTGGCTGTGGTATTAATCCAAAGTATGGTGACCCTGAACTTGATTCAGGGGACCCGTATTGGATGGCAGGCTCGAATATTGACGAGGCAATACGAAATGTTGTAGCAGTGGGCGCTAATCCTAAGCGTGTCGCAATACTTGATAACTTCTCTTGGGGTAACCCGGATAAGCCGGATAGGTTAGGTGAGCTTGTTCGTGCTGTTCAAGGCTGCTATGATATAGCTAAGGCTTACAAGCTACCATTTATATCTGGAAAAGACTCGTTAAATAATGAATACAAAATAGGGAAGCGCTCAATCTCAATACCACCGACACTACTTATCTCTGCTATTGGGATTATAGAAGATATAAATAAAGCAGTCTCTATGGACTTAAAGGCTTCCAATGACCTTATATACATAATTGGTAAGACATATAATGAACTTGGTGGCTCTCATTATTACGAAATACGGAGCTTTGTGAGTAATTGTGTTCCAAAAGTGAGACCCAAGCCATCGCTATTTAGCGCTCTTCATAACGCAATAAAAACTGGTCTTGTTAAGGCATGCCACGACTGTTCTGAAGGCGGTATAGGCGTAACATGTGCGGAGATGTGTTTTGCAGGCGGGATAGGGATGAAAGTATGGCTCAATAAGGTAATTTGTGGGGAAACTATTACCAAAAATGACCAAATATTATTCTCTGAATCTAACTCAAGATTCATTGTAGAAGTAGCAAGAGAAAACAAATCTGAGTTTGCGAGTATGCTATCAGAAATTGATTTTGCTGAGATTGGAATAACTACTAATAGAGATGAGTTAGAGATATTTGGATTAAATGGTAAGCCGATTGTGAAGTCAAAAATTAGTGCTCTCAAATCTGCATGGCAGAAGCCACTTAGGTTACAAAGAATAGAACATAAGAAGCAAGAAGCAATAGGCACTGAGCCAGTCCATTGTAAGGGCGGGGTAACCCCGTCTATACGTAAATATAGTAAAACACGCACACTAATTTTAAGGACTGCTGGCACTAACTGTGATATAGAGACTAAAGTTGCGTTTGAGGTTGTAGGGGCGAGGTCATCTCGCCCCTACATCGTTGACTTGGTTCATATAAATGAACTAATAAGACATAAAAAGTCGCTTAATGACTACGACATACTTGTCATTCCCGGTGGCTTTACTTATGGGGATGATATTTCAGCCGGTAAGATACTTGCAAATGAGCTAAGATTTAAATTAGGTGAAGATGTAGATAAATTTGTTACTTCTGGTAAGCTTATACTTGGAATTTGTAACGGGTTTCAGGTGCTTGTCAAGCTTGGTTTACTACCTTATGGTAAATTAGGTGAACAAGTTATCACTCTAACTAACAATGTATCAGGTCTATTTCAATGTGAGTGGGTAGCGCTTGAAGCTCCCAAGACTAACTGTATATTTACAAAAGGGATTGATGAAATTGAGCTCCCAATTGCACACGCTGAGGGTAGGTTTGTAGCACAACCATCAATAATAAAAGAACTTAATAAAAATAGACAAGTAGCACTTAGATACAAAGGTTATAATCCAAATGGCTCAATGGACAACATTGCTGGTATATGTGACACGAGTGGCAGAATATTTGGGCTTATGCCACACCCAGAAAGGTTCATATTTGAGACACAATATCCAAGATGGACGAGAGCTAAAAAAGAACCACAAGGATTGATAATTTTTAGGAATGCAGTTGAATACATTCAATGATTTTTAATTAGGGAAATGGAAATTAAAGTAAATGGACGAACTATTAAACTCTTGCTCTGTGACATCACAGAACTTACTGTAGATGCTATTGTCAATGCTGCTAATACTCGCTTATGGATGGGTGGTGGTGTCGCCGGTGCTATACGGAGGAAGGGTGGACCGGAGATACAAAAAGAATGTAACAATATAGGTGGTACATTTGTAGGGAGTGCAGTCATAACAAGTGGTGGCAATTTGAATGCTAAATATGTTATACATGCAGTAGGACCACGTATGGGAGAAGGGGATGAGGATGTTAAACTTAAAAATGCTACTATTAACAGCCTTAAATTAGCGGATAAGTATAAATTGAAGACAATCGCATTTCCTGCGATATCAACAGGTGTATTTGGCTTCCCTATGGACAGATGTGCTAAGATTATGCTATCTACAACAATGGAGTATCTGAAAGAAGATACACAAATTAAGAAAGTAATCTTCTGCCTATATGATAAAAAGGCATTTGATACATTCAAGCAGCCACTTGCTAAGAAATTGGAGGTAAAATGACAGAAGTGAGGACAAAATTTATTGATGGTATGCGTTTTATATCTATGACAGATAGCGGTCATTCAATAGTTACGGATGCTGCAAAAGATAAAGGGGGAGTTGACTCTGGGCCGCGTCCTATGGAACTACTACTTGTAGCTCTTGCTACTTGTACTGGGATGGATGTTGTCTATATATTAAGGAAGATGAGACTTGACCCCAGCGGGATTGAGATTTCAGTCAAAGGTGAAAGGAAAGAAGAACACCCAAAAGTTTATAATAAAGTGCATATAACTTATGTATTTCAAGACAAATTACCGGAGCCTAAAATAAAAGAGGCAATAGAACTATCACTTAACAAATACTGCCCAATAGCCGCCCCATTAAAAGCAGTCGGTGAGCTAACTTACGAGTACAAAATTATTCATTGAGATAGACTGAAATGTGTAACTTAACCCTTCAGGGTTGATAATTTTTCACAGCTAAAGCTTTGAGTTACAGATTCTGTTTACATCAATGATAATTAAAGTAGGCTCTTTATTTCTTCTTCAATTTCTTTCTCTATCCCTTCTGTAAAGCCGACATGCTTGAACGCAATTTTACCCTCCTTATCAATAATATAAGTCACCGGTATAGCTTGTATGCTGTATTTCTTGAAGATACTACATATAATTCAGTAAAGCTGATTTTTATTTAACTAACACCATCTTGCAGGTAAGTACTTTACCATTAGACTCTAATCTACAGAAATATATACTATTACCCACTAACTTTCCATAGTCATCTGTACCATCCCATATTACTGCCTTGTAACCAGGTTTGTCTCTCTTATCTATTAGAGTTCTTACCCTCTGACCTGCAAGATTATAAACTACAAGCTTAACTTTACCTTTCTCAGGTAATGCGTATCTTATATGAGTAATTCTATTAAATGGATTAGGTTGACTCTGTGAAAGTGAAAATACAAGTGGAACATCAAATGATGCTGAGACGCCGGGAGGCGCAGTAGTAACAGTAACAGACCAGTTGCGTTCACTACCATTCACTAAAAGAGGCGGTGGGTCCCTGCGGACCCACTTAGTTGTGTCTTTGACTGTCACCTTAACTTCAAATTTGCCAGCAGTATCAGGAGCTACAAACAGAAAGCTATCAGTAGTTACGCCTTGTGAGGAGCCATTAACTAACCAATTAACTTCAGTAGTTGGGGCAGTGAGTTTATCAATCTTAAGTTGTAAGGTATCATTGACCCCTATAGCGACACTATCTGAATTTGGATAGGCGCTATCTATAAGTGTTGCAATATTAAAACCATAAATGCGCTTTACAAGTTGCTCCCTACAAACTGCACAATATTTATCCAAGAGTCTACGCATCATACAACTATTATATGTAGGACGGCCATGCCCTGTCGGGTCATAACAACAGCCCCACCAAAAACCCACTCCTTCTGTACCAACCCAAACTTCCCATATTGGATGAGTTGGGCTATCGTCACAATTGACTCCGTTAGCGGGAGTACCGCCTGGAGAATCATATTCATCCAATAACCAACCAAAAGCATGACCCATTTCATGTGCCATTACACGGTTCATGGAATACCCATTATAGGAAACCGCTATACCCTGCCAGTACCCGGCTCCACCATATACCCAACAATTTGCTAAAACAAGTATTAAATCATAATCTGGAGCAGACTCAGCTGCCGCCCATACTTTGGAAGTATTGATGTGTAGTAATCTACCCGAATACCCGCCATCAAGTGCTGTATTTACCACTGCACTGGGAGAGGGACAACCAGAGTCAATGCCAGACTCTTCAGAGATTACATCTACTCTATGCACATTAAAATATTTTGCGTATTCCTTATAGGGAGGAACTATAGAAAATAGATAGTTTATAAGTGTGTCAACATTATCATGATACTTTGCCATTTCAGCATTCGTGTACCCATCCCCCAGCACAACTATATCAATACGATTAGTGATGTGTCCATTGTTGATTATGGTCTCACAATCCCAGAGTCTCTTGCGACGCCTACTCTCTCCTCTTAACTTCTCTATCTCTTCTTCACTAGTAGCTCTTGTCCATACTACATCACCTTTAGGCGATAATACCTCAATTTTAGCCATATTTGAAAAGAGAGGCAACCTGACAACAAAATCGGTTTCATCCAATTTTTGTATACCACCAGTGAGTTCACCTTCTTCAGATAGATAATCGTAAAACACAATTGATGGGTCACCAATGGAGACAAAGTGTAATACTTTACTTTCTTTGCTATAAATTTTTGCCCTATACCTGTCGTATTTACACTCACAATCCAGCCTTTGTCCTATAAATCCGGGTGCTATTCGTATACCTTTCTCAGTTATCAAACCCTTAGAATAGTGCAATTTGAGTATTAACACTTCAGCCTTCACTTGTGCTAAATTAAGATTGTCTCCAACTGCATACCTTATAGGAAACAATAGCAAAGCTGTCAACCATACAAGTTTACCAAATTTTACCATGATACCCTCCTTTTTTTCTTAATTTTTCAATCTCTTTGTTAGTAATACTCCTTACCCATACTATTTTACCTTCAGGTGATAATATCTCAATTTTAGCCATATTTGGAAGGACAGGCAATCTTACGACAAAATCGGTCTCATTGAGCTTCACTGTGCCTCCTCTTAGTTCTTCCTCTTCTAATAGATAATCATAGAAAATAACTGATGGGTCACCAATAGAAACATAATGCAATACATTTCCCGCCGGGCCGTAAATTTTTGTAGTATATCCTCTGGACTCAGTCTCCCAATTCGAGTTTTGTCTTATAAATCCGGGTGCTATTCGTATGCCTTTCTCAGTTATTGAGCCATCAGAATAGTGTAGTGTAAGCGTCATCACTTCAGCCTTTCCTTGGAGTAAACTGGCATTTTTCTTATTTGCACACCTTATGTAAAGCGAGAGCAAAACTATTAACATTACCCACCCAAATTTAGCCTTTTTCCCCATAATAATCTTTATTGGCACTCAACAATCTAGCACAAAACTCGAGCATTCCTCACCCTCCATATATAATATAATCTATTTTCTTAGTTTGTCAACTCAATATTTCGTTCAAGTTAAAGTAGGCTCTTTATTTCTTTTTCAATTTCTACTTCCATTCCTTCTTTGAAGCCAACATGCTGAGAGGCAATTTTACCTTCCTTATCAATAATATAAGTTGTAGGTATAGCTTGTATATTGTATGTCTTAACGATATCGGGTGTGCCTATAAGCACAGGATAATTAATCTTATATGACTTAGCAAACTTGTTTAGCTTTTCCTTTTTATCAAATCCAATTCCAAGTATAATAAGCCCTTGTGTTTTGTATTTATTGTAAAGTGATATAAGTTTAGGTATCTCTACCCTACACGGTGGGCACCATGTAGCCCAGAAGTCAATAACTACAACTTTACCCTTTTGCTCACTTAGAGTGTAGCGCTTACCTTTTAAGTCATCAAGTGTGAAATCTGGTGCAATCCTTTCAGTAGATTCGTTTGACTGTGTTGTCTTCTCTGTCTTTTCATTCTTTGCCTCCCTTTTGCAACTTGGCAGTCCCAAAGCTACTACCAAAAATGCAAGCACTAATTTATTCATCACAATAAAATTAACGCTATTCTCCCTTCCATGTATCTATCTGAGCTTTCTGTAGTTTACCTGAATAGTCAATGTAAACTGTTTGAATCTCAGTAAATATTTCATAAGCGGTCCAGCCACCTTCTCTATGTCCATTGCCAGTATTCTTTACACCTCCAAACGGTAGGTGGCACTCTGCCCCAATTGTAGGTCCATTTACATAAGTTATACCAGCCTCAATACGCTCAATTGCGACCATTGCAGAATTTACATTACGAGTATAAATAGAAGAAGATAACCCATATTTGGTAGAGTTTATAACATCAATTGCTTCATCTAAATCCTTTACTTTAAGTACTGCAAGCACTGGGCCAAATATTTCCTCTTGTGCAATCCGCATATTAGGATGCACCCCAGTAAACACTGTTGGCTCATAGAACCAGCCATCCTTACATTCGCCTTTGGTATAAAAATTGCCACCGCATACAAGGGTTGCACCCTCACTCTTTCCAACCTGAACATACTCATGCACCTTTTCACGCTGTCGTTTAGACACGAGTGGTCCCATCTCTACAGACTCATCAAGCCCATTCCCAATCTTTATACGCTTTGCCCTATCTACCAGCATATCTACAAATTTATCATGGATAGGAGTATGCAAAATCAACCTTGAAGTCGCGGTGCACCTCTGTCCCGTAGTCCCAAATGCACCCCAAATTACACCTTCTAAGGCAAGCTCAAGGTCTGCATCCTCCATAACAATTTGAGCATTCTTGCCACCAAGTTCCAAAGATACTCGCTTTAGTCCTTTACCTGCTATTTCTGCAATCCTACTACCAGTCTCAACTGACCCTGTAAAACTTACCACCCCTACACCGGGATGGGTAGCAATTGCTTCACCTACAAGCTCACCAGAACCATGAACAAGATTTATGGCTGTAGGTAGAACACCTGCCTCAAGTAACAGCTCAACAAGCCTGGTAGCAGTCATAGGAGACTCACGCGATGGCTTAAACACAATAGTATTTCCAGCAAGTAAAGCAGGGATTAGCTTCCAGCAAGGAATGGCAGCCGGGAAGTTCCATGGGGTTATTAACCCAGCTACTCCAATAGGTCTCCTAAATGTGAGACAAACCTTATTACGCAGCTCTGATGGCACAGTCTCACCAAAGAAACGCCGTCCTTCACCAAATGCATAATATGCAGTATCTACACCCTCTTGAACATCACCTCTTGTTTCTTTAAGCACTTTGCCCATCTCCTGAGTTTCAATCCTTGCAAGTTCCTCTTTATATTTAGTAAGTAAATCACCAAAATTTTTCATAATTTCACCACGCTTTGGAATAGGTAATTTACTCCACTCAGTGAATGCAGTCTTAGCACTCTTTACTGCTTTATCTACATCATCAGCCCCAGAGTAGGGAAAGACGCCAACCTCTTCTTGGGTTGCAGGGCTTGTCTTAACAAAAGTCTCACCACTACGGGCTTCTATCCATTTCCCATTTATATAATTTTTGTACATCTCACCCCCTATTAAACTTTTATTAGTTTATACTTCTGTGTTCCAAGTCCAATTTGTTCAGCATAATTAAGTTGCACCTCTGGCTCAGCAGATGGATGAAGCTTACCAAATTTACCAAGAGAAGCTTTATTCACCAAGTCAAATGATGCAGCGTCTATACTTACTGGGTCAAGTGATGCAAGTATCCCAATATCAGGTACAACGGGAGGGTCACTTGAACCCCAACAATCGCAAAGAGGGGTAACATCAGTTATAAAATTGATGTAACCAACACGTTTACCAGTAACTGCTCCCTTTGCATACTCTATCATCCTCTCCTGTAGCTGAACTGATACATCTTCCCAATTTATTTTAATAGCCCCAATCTTACATACACTGATACATACAGCACAGCCAATGCATTTGGAACTCAAAATCTTTGCTACATCTGTTATTTTGATAGCATCTGCTGGGCACCAACGCTTGCAAGCACCGCATCCGGTACACTCATCACCGACCCATGGTGATACACTTGAGTGTTGCTCAAGTTTACCTGCCTTTGAAGCGCACCCCATTCCTAAATTCTTAAGTGCACCACCAAATCCTGTTACATAATGACCTTTGAAATGTGATATAACAATCATAATGTCTGCATAATAAATTGAACTCGCTATCTTTAGCTCATTGAAGTGTTTTCCATTACTCTTAACTTTAATATGCTCTTCACCCCTAAGGCCATCAGCAATAATAATTGGGGCTCCGTTAAATCCGTGCTCAGCTGCTAACCTAATATGAGACGGAGCGTCACCACGTTCACCTACATATAGTGAATTTGTATCTGTAAGAAATGGGAGCCCACCTTTTAATTTTATAATTTCAACTATTTTTTTGACAAAAACTGGTTTTACAAAGCCTGTATTACCACGCTCACCAAAGTGCAGCTTACAAGCTACAAGAGGCTTCACCCCAAGCTCTTTTTCTTTAAATAAATCCAATAATCCTGACCGGATGAATAGACTATCAAGCTTTGAGATTATATCTTGTGATGGGTAAGATTTTTTGCGGAATCCTGTAGAGAAGTCAATAAAGTAAACCTTGCTTATCACTCACTTTAATTCTTCAGCTTTTTTCTCTAAAATTGATAATTGTGCATCAGTAAAATCGTCCGGATCTATAGTAATGAGCAGATTTGAGTCACCCCCAGAGATCATTCTCTTCATAGTATACAAAAATTTCATTGCCTGTTCAAAGCCATTAAGTAGCTTTATATGGTTAAAGCAGTCAATCAATACTACAGAGTTTTTAACACTATTAACATACTCTGACACAGTAGCAGTTAGCTCATCTAACTTTGTGAATGGAATTGTACGCTCGCTTTCATCTGTTCTAAAAGTGAGCCAAATAATAGGTGTCTTTGTAAGCCCATACATTCTCCTAACTTCTTCAGGATGTAGTTTAGTAAAACATAACCCTTGACTACCGTGTGTAATTTGGATTAAGAAGGTTTCGTAACTTTTCTTTAGACTCTTTTCTTTAATAAAATAAATATTACCCATTTTTAACGAATATTTAAGCGGCAATTTTATAAGTCCGAGTGCTATCTGCAAATTTCGGTCACGCTCCCTCAGCCTCTCTATTTCACGTCCATTATGGGCTACACCAACAATCCCAATTACATTATCGTCTTTATCACGCATTACAGAACTAGAAAATATAACAGGTATTTTATCACCAGATTTTGTTACACAAGTTAACTCATAATCGCGGATATAATCGCCTTTAATCAATTTTTCGAAATCCCTTCCTTTAAATGGTGGCTCCTCAGTGAATAACATTCCGGCTGGCTTATCAATTAGCTCTTCTTCTTTATAACCCAGAAGGGTACAAGTAGCTTTATTAACTGCCGTAATTTTACCATTTAAGTCAATCACAATTAAGCTATCAGCCATATCTTTAATGATACTATCTAACTCCTTGTATGCTTCTCTCAGCTCTATCATTTTATTACGCTCTGCTTCCAATTTACTACGCTCCGCTTCTACTATTTTATTCCGTAAACGCTTTATTGTCAGTTCAGTTAAAATCACATGGGCACAAAATAACAGTGATAAACCTACAAATCCTAAAAGTAGGACGTTGAGAGTGTATTCCTTAATCCCAACAGTCTCAAATCTCCAATAAAAATATGCTAATGAAATAAAAAATACAAATGCCAAAAATAATCCAGTTATCAATGCCCATAACTGCCACTCACGCCGCTCTAACCCTTTTAATTCATCTGCTACTTTTAGTAATTTAGCCATATTTTTAATAATAACAGTTTTTGACTTTCTGTCAATAAAAAATTTTGTTTGTAGTTATTATTTTAAAATGTTAAAGATAATTATTACGTGAAAATGTTAAATTT
>JASEGA010000022.1 GCA_030018315.1 bacterium
AAATACTATTAGTTTTCGCGCTATTCCTTCAAGTGTTCTGTAATCGATTTTAAAAATAGATTTAAGTCTTGATAAAAACCAAATTAAAGCTTCTGGATAGTAGTAAGGTCGTCCTCTCTTATTTGTATTCATTAAGTCTAGCTCCTCTTGCCAATTCTCGAAAAGCTCAAAATCAAGTAAGATTTCTCCTCTCTTGACTAATCCTTCATTGTAAATTTTCCAATCTATGAGAGAGTTATAATTCTTTTTCGGTTTACATAATGCAGGTTTCTTTTTATGCTTAAGTTTATGGATATGACAATAGACTGCTTGTCTTGTTATTCCATATTGTTCTGCAATTTGGGAAGCCTTTTTGCCCTGGCTTAATAACTCTTCAACCTTTTCAGCAGTTAAGTTTGCCATTTATTATTCCCTCCTCCTATAAAAGCATAATGCAAGTGGATATAAAAATATTTATTCAACAAAGCATAATAATGTTGACAGGTTATGGGAGTATAAATACTGCAGTTAAGGCGATGAAATTTGGTGCCTATGACTACCTGACAAAGCCAGTTAATAATGATGAACTCAAGCTTGTAATAAAGAAAGCAATTGAGAGTAGAAAGCTGACAATGGAGGTAATGGACTTGCGTAGAGAACTACAGGAGAGATTTAGGTTTGGCAATATAATTGGGAAGAGTCCACAGATGCAAGATGTGTATACTTTAATTGAGACAGTGGCACCACAGGATGTGACAGTATTGATTCATGGTGATAGTGGGACTGGCAAAGAGCTTGTTGCCAAAGCTATACATTACAATAGTATGCGTAAGGATAAACCGTTCCAAATAGTAGACTGTGCGACACTGCCTGAGACATTAGTTGAGAGTGAACTATTTGGATACGAGAAGGGAGCATTTACCGGTGCTACAGGAAGGAAGATTGGTAAGTTTGACCTATCACATGGGGGTACACTGTTTTTAGATGAAATTGGGAATCTTACTCCAAATGTACAGATGAAGCTCCTTAGAGCAATACAGGAGAGAAAAATTGAGCGCCTCGGTGGTAAAGGGACTATTCCAATAGATACAAGGATAATAGCAGCTACAAACAAAAAACTTGAAGATGAAGTTAAAATAAGAAAAAATTTAAAAAAGAAGTAGTCGACTTTTCCAGCGATGCCAAAACTGCGATACTTTCATATCCATGGCCCGGTAATGTACGGGAGCTCGAAAACACTGTCCAACAGGCAATCCTATTAGCAAAAGGTAAAAGAATTATACTGCAGTGCCTTCCATCTTCAATCAGAAGGTATTACGAAGAAATAAGCGAAATGAGTATTAATAAGTCAATTAAAGATGAGCTCTTAAATTACGAGCAGAAGCTTATTATTGATGCACTTAAGAAGACACAATGGTCTATGACAAAGGCAGCTAAACTGCTTGGGACAAGTTTTAGATCTATCAGATACAAGATTAAGAAATACAAAATAGAGACAGAATGAGACCTGGAGTTTATAGATTTAAGTGTAGTATCTTTAAGTGATGGTTACAATATTTTAGTAAAAGAGAAAAAGCAAAATTATGGAAGCTGTGAATCAAGAGAATAACATTCTGGGATTCACAATGTTCTACGAAGGAGAGGGCTGAATACAGCAAAAATGGGATTAGAATGGGTAATAGCAGAATAAATACATACAATAATGAGGAAGAACAAACTCGTTCAAATGCTGTAAAGCTGGGCAAAAGAGTTGCCTTATTGGTTAAAAAATTGAGAAGTTAAACTGGAGTTGACTTTTATACTATGGATGGCCGATGGATGCAGTATTGTACGAGTTTGATGAGATTCTTAATGAAAGCTTACTCCAAAAGTCCTTGACTTCCCACGGATAATGTATTATTTTTAATCAATAAGATAAGAAATGGATATCATCAACTCATTAGGTGGTATCCCTATTCGCATGATTGAAGAAAGATGGTTACATATTGTTGAGAACCACAGTGATGTTGCAGGATATTATGATGAGATTCTTAATACGGTTGAAAATCCTGAATTCATTATTAAGGGATGCAGAAATGCACTCATTGCTATTTCAAAAAAAGACAAAAGATCCTTAGCTATTGTGCATAAAGAGCTATCAAAGACAGATGGTTTCATTATAACAGCTTATTTTACTTCTAAATTAGATTTAGACAAGGAGGAGATATTATGGCAAAAGCAACCTTAAGTCAAAAAGTCATAAAAGAGATTTTTGAAGCAACACCCCATTTGATTAAGTTTCCTGTGCCTAAGTTATGGGTTGATTATGATAAAGAGGCTGATGTATTATACATAAGTTTTGAGCGGCCCCAAAATGCAACAGATAGCAAGATGTTGGATAATGGAATATTGTTGAGATACAAAAACAGAAAGATAGTCGGGGTAACTGTACTGGACGCTTCCACAAGATAGTAAAGGCAAGAAGCATTTCATATATAGATTTTGAAATGAGCACTTGGTGTGATATTATATTAATTAAAGAAAAAAGATGTGACTTGGCACCAATTACCTCAAATGCTGTTAAGTTAGGGGAAAGGGTTGCCTTATTGGTTAAAAAATTGAGAAGTTAAGCTGTGGTTGATTTTTATACTTACGGATTTTGACTGTAGAAATGTATTGCAACAAATAGGATATTTACAAAGAGAATAGGAAATTAAATGGTAGATTCTGGACGTGACCAATTGAGTATTTGGAGAATAAAATTAAAAGATAAGCTAACAAAAGAAAAATTTGTGGAATTATATATCCACAAGAACTTAACAATTCAAGAAATAGCCACACGCTTTAATATTACAGTCCCATCTGTAACACGTTTAAAGAAGGAATATAAGATTGAGACAAAACTTGCAGATGCTTATAGAGATAAACGAGCTAAAAAAGTTGGTAAAGCTATGAGAGAATCTGCACGTAGAAGAAAGTATGGGAAGATTAGTGATACACTTTCCAAAGAAATGCTGGAATATCTCTATTGCGATTGCAAGCTTTCATTAGAGGATATAGGTAAGAGATTTGGTTGCTCCCGTATGTACATAATGAAGCTTTGCAAACTGTATAATATACTACTAAGGTCTAAATCTCATGCACGGATAGAAGCATCAAAAAAAGGAAAGATTGTACAGCCGTATTACGAGATTAACGAAAAATTCTTTAAAGAGTGGTCTTCTGCTTCAGCTTGGGTTCTTGGTCTTTTATTTACTGACGGATGTGTGAGTTTATATGGTTCAGGTAATTATGAAGTAACATTAGCTTCGATAGATTACTCTTTATTACTCAAAGTGAAAAATTTGATGAAATCTACTCATCCAATCATAAGACCCAATAAGAATCAGCCAAATCTTTACATGTTTCGATTTGCAAGGGATGAAATAATTAATGACTTAATAAAGTTAGGTATGGTCCAACATAAAAGCCTGATACTTAAATTTCCACAGATTCCACAACAATTTCTTAGACATTTTATAAGAGGATGCTGGGACGGCGATGGAACGGTATTTCTAGAAAAAGGGGCAAATAAGGGATTGAGAACAAGCTATACTAGCGGCTCTAAGGAGTTCATATACACAATGGAGCAACTTCTCCAAACAGAAGCTGGGCTCTCTAAGCAAAAGATATATCGACGTGGCAAATCATTTTATTTCAAATATGGGCATACGGATTCAGTCAAACTATTCCACTACTTTTATGGTAATGTATCTCCTGATATGTATCTTGAACGGAAGTATAAAAAGTTTCTTGAAGGGATGAAGACGAACAGGAGTATGCATCTATTTAAAAACTACTCTTAAAAATAGAAAAGAATGATAGAACATAATGTTTATATTTTAGGTGCGGGAGCTTCTAAAAGTGCAGGTTATCCACTTGGGAACGAATTATTAAGCCGTTTAGCAAAAGATGCAAAGAGTAGCTGTGAACTGGGCAGAAAAGAAGAGCAGAAAAGATTTGAAACTTGGATGCAAGAGCAACAAGGTGTTATTCCTGAAGCTATAAGAAAGTCGGGTAATCCTGAGTTTATATTAACATATCTTGACCTTGGAATTGCAGTTTTTGAGTATAATATAGAAAAAAATGGTGGGAATTGCTTTTTAAAAATATAAAAAAGATCGATAACCAACAGGCTAAATCTATGAGAAAGGAGCTTAAGAATATTTACAACAAACAAATACAAGAAGCTGAGCAGGTGCGTAAGATTCTCACAGACTCACTTACCAAATATTTGTCATATAAACATTGCAGGGATAATCAAGATGATAAAAAGAGAAAGTTCATTAAAATGCTTTGCGATAAAAGAATAAAAAAGGGAGATGTAGTTATAACATTTAACTATGATTCTCTTATAGAACGATGTCTTCTTGAATTGGATAAATGGTCGATTTCTGATGGGTATGGTTTTCCAGTAAAATTAGTTCAAAATAGTTGTAGAAATCTTTCTTCAGTTACCTTGGGGAAATCCCCTGTAAAAGTATTAAAATTGCACGGTTCAGTGGGATGGGTTCGTGGTGAGAAGAGCAATAGTGTATTTTTGAGCCATGCAATGTTTTTGCAATACTTTGGGAGTTTGTCAAATTTAAGAGATAAAAAAGAACCTGGGCCTCCATTGGAATACCTCATGCCTCCTGCGGTGATTGAACCATCTTTCATTAAGCGCTTAAATATTCCTACACTGCTCAGTATCTGGGAACAAGCTGCTGTTGCTCTAAGGAACGCTGACAAAGTCTACATAATCGGTTACAGTTTGCCAGAAGCCGATATCGCAGCTCAAAGTCTTATAACAACAAATCTTAGAACTAACACTAAATGCAAAAACATTGTGGTAGTAAATCCTAATAAAGAGACGCTTTCGAGGTATGAAGAACTTATAGGAAACAGCATCAAGAAAGTGGAACACACTTTTCAAGACTGGGTATAAATGAGCAAAACTTTTTACATTCTTACCTATAGTTACCAGATGAATGTTTATGATTCAAGAGTTATCAAAAAGTAGATTTAAGTTGAAAAAGTATAGGAAAAAATGATTACAAATTACAGATTGAGGTATGGAGAATAGAAACTTTCATATCCTCACCTACGGGTGTCAGATGAATGTTTATGATTCAAGGATTGTGGCTGAGATTTTGAATAGAGATGGATATAAAGAGACGGATGATGTCAACAATGCAGATGTGATTATTGTGAATACCTGCAGTGTTAGGGAACATGCAGAACAGAAGGCACTGGGTAGGATTGGTAATCTACAAAAGCTGAGAAAGGAAAACCCGCATCTCCTTATTGGTGTTGTTGGCTGTATGGCACAAAATTTGGGTAATAGTATTAAAGGGGTAGATTTTGTTGTCGGACCTTCAAATTATAAACTGTTGCCAGAAATATTGAGGAATATGATTTTTATGGAGTGCAACAACGGTGTTGTTGCAAAAAATAGGGCAAAATGTTGTTATACCGACAAGAGTTTAGAGTCGTATTCTGAGATATTTCCTGAGCCTGATAACAAAGTGACCGCTTTTGTCTCTGTTATGCGTGGATGTGATAATTACTGCTCTTATTGTATTGTGCCTTATGTTAGAGGGAGAAAGAGGTCAAGACCGCATTCTGATATATTAAAAGAGATTGAACACTTTGTAAAACGAGGAATAAAGGAGGTTACACTGCTTGGACAATCGGTGAATGAATACAATGATGAGGAAGTCAGTTTTACAGAACTCTTGAGGCTTATTGATGATACTGGGATTCAGCGTGTCAGGTTTACGAGTTCACATCTCCACGGGATCCTTCGGACTAAAAATATGGGTCAGGAGCTAATTGATGTAATAAGAGATGGTAAAAATATATGTGAATGGCTGCATTTACCTTTGCAGTCTGGGTCTAATACAATACTTGAAAGGATGAATAGAAGATATACAAAAGAAGAATACAGTGATTGGGTTTATAAGATAAGAGAGGCAATTCCAGATGTCTCAGTCACTACTGATATTATGGTAGGCTTTCCGGGTGAGACCAACGAAGACTTTAATGAGACACTTAAATTAGTTAAAACAATTAAATTTGATTTTGCTTATATGTTTAAATATTCTGAAAGAGAGCCAACCTCTGCTTATCATATGAAACCAAAAGTTGCAGAAGATATAAAGAATGATAGACTTACTAAACTCATAGAGGTGCAAAATAAAATTACATATGAGAGGAATAGTGAACTTGTAGGGAAGACAGTTGAAGTTTTAGTTGAAGGTAATAGCAAACGCGGTAACTCACTTTATGGTAGGACGCGGACAAATAAAGTAGTCGTCTTTGATGGCAACGCCTTACCGGGCGATTTTGTAGATGTCAAAGTAAAACAGTTACACGGCTGGACTCCATACGGCCTGCTTTGCGGCAAGGCGGGTGAAATCCAAAGTTAAGCTAAAGAAGAAAGAATGTGTTTATCATTAAACAAATTGCGTCTATCTGCGTCCATCTGCGGTTAATGCATACTAAGCTTTTGTTACCTGTTATAGTGGGTCCTACTGGGGTTGGTAAGACAGAAATTGCAATTGAAGTAGCAATTAGACTCAATGCTGAAATAATATCGTGTGACTCACGCCAAGTTTATAAATACATGGATATAGGAACTGCAAAACCGACAAAGGCGCAACAAATCAGAGTGCCACACCATATGATAGATGTGGTAACTCCGGATGTTGATTATAATGCTTGGGATTATGCAAAGGAAGCAAGGAGTGTAATAAATGAAGTTGTAAAAAGAGAAAAAGTACCACTCGTAGTGGGTGGGTCTGGTTTATATTTACGTGCCCTTATTGATGGGTTCTTTCAAGTACCAAAGCCGCCACAAATTATACGAGAGAGGTTGAGGAGAGAATCGCCGTCTGAACTTTACAGAAGGCTAATTGAAGTAGATAAAGTTACAGCTGATAAACTACATCCAAATGATACACAGCGAATAATGAGGGCAATTGAAGTATATGAGACAACAAAGATTCCAATGTCTGAGTTAAAAGCGACAAGAGTGCCATTTAATTGCGACCCAATATATGTAGGGCTTACTATGCCGATGACTCTATTATACAATCGAATAGAGAATAGGGTAGACTTGATGATTGAAAATGGATTCATTAATGAAGTAAAGTCACTTCTTGATAAAGGGTATTCACCAGAGCTTAATTCACTTCAAACAATAGGGTATAAGGAGGTAGTAGCTTATTTACAGGATAAAATAACTCTTGATGAAGCCGTAAGGTTAATCAAGCAAAATACTTGTAGGTATGCCAAGCGCCAGCTGACATGGTTTAGAGCCCTCCTTGACATCAAATGGATAGAGCTATCAGATAAAGTAATGTCAAATATCAAAACTCAAATAGCAAATATCTTTATTCATGCTCATTCGTTTAATAAATCACTTGACATCTTACTTTGAGTTAATTATAATAAGCCAAAATGGCAGTCAACCTGATAAAAAACATAAAGGAAGCTGAGCATGAGGCAGAAAATATTATTAAAAAGGCAGAAGAAGAGAAATTGAAAATTTTAAAGAAGGCACAAGAAGAGCAAAATAAAGAGTTACACGAGGTTGTCAGCAGACGCGAACTCGCATTAAAGAAAGCAATTGAGGAAGCCAAAAAAGAAGCTGCTAATGAGATAGAAAGTATTAAAAAAGAAATTGAAAGAAAAAAAGAACTAATTAAAAAATACTCTTCGCAAAAAAAAGAAGCTGCAATAGCTCTTATTATAACGAAGGCTTTAGAGCTATAATGGGCATATCAAGGATGCAAAAGGTGCTGTTGGTTGTACATAGGGATGAGAAAGATAAATTATTAGAGACACTGCAAGATAAGGCAATTATACACATAAAGGACATAAAGGAAAGTACACTTTCAAAAGACTACCCTGAGTTTATTGTAGAGAAAGAAATCACTGATAAAGAAATTGAGGACCGCCTGCTTTTACTTGGAAGGGCAATAGATTATTTAAAGAAATTTAGTGCCAAAGGGTCACTTATAGACGCATTTTTACCGCAGAAGCTAACAATTACTGAGCCAATTTACAAGGAGACTATCTCTTCTAATGAGCCTTTAAAGGTTGCGAAGAAAGTAGAAACTATTGAGCAAAGGTTAGATGAAATTGATAGGGAGTATGGATTACTTATTTCCCAAAAAGAGGTTTTACTTCCCTGGCAGGCACTTGATGTTGAAGTAGAGGATATTAGCTCAACGAGATTAGCAATTTCAGTAGCTGGTGTAGTTAATAATCCACCTGATGATTGGAAAGATAGGGTTCAAAAGTTGCCAGTTGATATTGAAATTGTTAATGAAGAATTGGTAAGGGTATGGGTTCTGATTTCTTATCTGCAGGATGATGAAGTAGATGTTAAAAAGCTACTTGCTGAAATTGGGTTTGAGGCAATTTCTTTTAAAGGTTTTAAAGGAAAACCAGCGAATATCATTGCTGAACTTGAAGAAAAATTGGCACAGCTTGATAAGGAAAGAATAACACTACTTGAGGAAAGCGAATCTCTTGTGCAACAGTTAAATAAGATTCTTATCCTACACGATTATTATTCAAACTTACTTTCTAAGACTAAAATAGAAAATCTTACCCTCTCTACCCCAAGTGCTGTATGCATAGAAGGTTGGATTAGGGCAAAAGATTACAAAACATTGGCAGAGATTATAGCTCAGTTTGAGGCAGTTAGTGTATCAAAGATTGCACCAGAACCTGGAGAAAATCTGCCGGTAGAATTAGAAAACAGGAGAGGAATAAGCGTCTTTGAGTCCATAACCGAGCTTTATAGCTCACCAAATGCAACTGAATTGGACCCGTCCCCATTTTTAGCACCATTCTTTGTATTATGTTTTGCATTGTGTCTTACAGATGCTTTTTATGGGCTTATACTTGCAGGCATTTGTTTATTGCTTATGAAAAGGGTTAAGGGTGATAAAAGGTTATTGTGGGTACTGTTTGCAAGTGGAATAACAACACTATTTACTGGCGCTATAACTGGCGGCTGGTTTGGTGACTTAGGAGAAAGGTTTGGGCTTGAAGGCTTCGTGAGATTCAAGGATTGCCTACTCGTATTTAACCCAATGAAGACACCACTTACTTTTTTACTACTTTCTTTTGCAATTGGCTTTATTCAAGTATCTTTTGGATACTTTCTTGGGTTTATAAAAGCTCTACGAGAGGGTAAAATATTTGAAGGAATATCAACAAAACTGGCATGGAACATATTCTGGCTCGCTATCCTTATATTTGGATTCTCTAAAGTAGGGACAATTCATGAATTGCCACCACAAATTATAAGTGGGAGTGTGGCTATAATTGCAGTTGGAATTATTCTATTTGGCTCAGGTGGACCGTCAAGGAACTTGCTTTTTAGAATAGCAAAAGGGGGACTCAACCTTTACCAGGGTCTTAGTGGGACACTATCAGATATACTATCTTACTCAAGACTTATGGCACTCGGGCTTGTGACAGCGGGACTGGCGATGACTGTTAATATATTAGTTGAGTTAGTAAGTAAAATGCCTGTTATTGGGATTGTTCTTGCTCCTATTGCATTTGTTTTTGGGCACTTGTTATCAATTGGAATAAATGTGCTCGGTGCATTTGTGCATAGTTTAAGGCTACAGTATGCAGAGTTTTTTACTAAGTTTTTTGACGGTGGTGGTAAAGCTTTCAAACCGTTTAGAAAAGAAGCAAAGTATATATTAGTAGAAAAGGGAGATTAAATGGAAATAGGGCTTGTTTATGCTATTGCAGGTGCAGCTTTAGCATGTTTTCTTGCAGGTACAGGCTCAGCAATAGGAATAGGGATAAGTGGGAGTGCAGGAGCTGGTGTATTGTCAGAGGACCCGGAAAAGTTTGGTAAGATATTTCTACTTGTATTCCTGCCGGGAACACAAGGTTTTTATGGCTTCATCAATGCACTATTTATTTTCTTAAAGTTAGGGCTACTTGGGGGAACACGAGTTATACCTACACCAATGCAAGGCCTACAACTGCTATGTGCTGCACTTCCTATTGGAATTGTAGGGTTGACTTCAGGAATTCATCAAGGAAAAGTATGTGCAGCTGGAATTGAGATGACTGCTAAACAGCCGGAGATGTCGGCAAGAGGTATAATATTTGGGGTTATGGTAGAAAGTTATGCAGTAATTGGGTTTATAGCATCGTTCCTATTGATACTTGGAATTGAGGTCGGATAGTAATGCGTTAATTTTGGGAACCACATCCCGCCTATCAATGACGGGCAGGATTCATCTGCGGTTAATCCAATGGAAAAAGTAGCTAAAAAGATTTTGGATGACGCCAAGAAAGAGTATGACAAAATAATTAAAGAAGCTAAAGATGAGGCTATTAAGCTTAAGAATAAGACTAAAGAAGAGCTTGATAGGTTAAACGCAGAGATAGAAAAACAAGTTAAGGAAGTGAGAGAAAAGGAAAAGAGGCGTCTTGTAGGGATGGCAAATTTGGCGTCAAGAAATGAATTACTGCATTTAAAAAGGGAGATTATAGATACCTTATTTAATGAGGCTCTCATTAGACTTAATGGTGGGAAAAAGGAGGAGTATCTTAAACTAATTAAGGTATTACTCGAACGCACTGGAGGCAAGGATGGAGAAATTATAGTTGGAGAGAGTGATGATAAGATAGACTCTAAATTTATAGAGAATGTGAACAATAAGTTAGGAGCTAAATTTATACTCGCCAATGAAAAGAGACATTTCAATGGTGGCTTCATATTACACCAGGGTAAGGTTGAGATTGATGCCTCATTTGAAGCCATCCTAAATACAAAACGCGCAAATATTGAATTAGAATTAGCTAAACTGCTGTTTCAATAGTAGAAAAGTGGTGCTCTTTGAATTTTGATTAAACCTGCAGGGTGTGAGGGAATCGGTAGTAGTAGAATTAAAAGATATAAAAAACAAAGTGGAAAATGAACCTGCCCCCCATTAGCGCATTGCCTTAATGGCTAAAAGTGCAGGTTTTCATTGTTTACTTAACTTCTTGGGAATTTAAAAATATAATTTAGATATAATGTTCTTTAAGAGAGGGAGAAAGATGAAAAAGTGTAAGATGATTTTAAGGGGACTAAAGAGGTTATTTTTGTTTCTCTTAATAATAAAAGGGAGCGCATTCTCGCAAGGTATAAATTGGCATTGTGCTACATATAGCGCAGCATGGCATCCAAGAGATATACATGCATCAATTGCTTTTGATAACAGAATGTGGGTAATGGGAGGATTTTATTCCGAAAACAATCAAGGGCACGCACTTAATGATGTATGGTACTCTATTGACGGAGTTACCTGGGTCCAAGCTACGGATAGTGCTGCCTGGCCCGCTATGAATGGTCCACCAGTTGTATTTGATAATAAGATGTGGGTTATCTTGGGACCTATGGTATATTATTCCACTGATGGAACTAATTGGAACTTAGCCACTGTTGCTCCTTATCTCCCAAGAGTTGCGCACTCAACCGTGGTGTTCGACGGCAAGATATGGGTGACGGGAGGTGTGTGGCCTTCCATTCCTATTTACTTTAGTGACGTATGGAATTCTACTGATGGGATAAATTGGGTATGTGTTGTAGATAGTGCAGCATGGGGACCCAGATGTGGTCATATATCGGTGGCATTTGATAACAAAATGTGGGTGCTTGGTGGGGGAGACGCTACTTCGGTGTACCTCAACGATGTATGGTATTCAGAGATTGAAGGTATTGCTGAGAGAGAAATTATCTCAATGGGTGCATATTTAGTTATTCTACCAACAATAGCTAAGGAATATGTAAAAATAAAATACAAAAGTAGCGATAGAGGAGATATAAAAATATACAATATGGCAGGTTGTATTGTAAAAAACCTTAGCATTTGCAAAGGAAGGAATGAAATAAATTGGGATTTAAGAGATAATCATGGTAAAAAATTGTGTTGTGGTATTTATTTCATTTACCTTGAAACTAAGAATATGAAAAAAAGTGCCAAACTAGTAGTTATGTAACACTATGTAATTTATGAGAAGCGCTAAGTACCAAGCTCTATCCACTTAATTTTTAATGATAGAAACCGCTCTCTATTTTATTCTGAGTGTAATCGTTGGCTTCATTATGTGAGACTTACAGTCCTTCTACTATTCATTTCCTTGTCAGGATGCAGGGACAATAAAAAGTCTGAAACTATTGACTTTCGTGAAGAGATGGTAAAATTTGTCTCATTAATTGCAAACTATGCACATGACTCGCTTGGTAAACCTGATTTTGGAATATTTCCACAGAATGGTGAACAGCTAGTAGAGAGGAGCGGCTACATTGATGTTGTGAATGGCATTGGACGGGAGGATGTATTTTACGGCTACAATGGAGATGATGTAGCAACACCAGAAAATGTGACAAATGAGATTGAGACAAAGCTTGATATATTCAAGAGTAACGGAAAACTTGTCCTCACAATAGACTATGCTACAACTCAGTCCAATATTGACGATGCCTATAACAAGTCGTTACATAAGGGATATATCCCTTATGTAACGGTGAGGACACTTGACCAAATTGTTAATAACGGACATAATCCTGATGCAAGTAGTTCAAACGATGTCAAAAGTTGGACCGATATCAAACATTTTCTCTATCATCTACAGTATACGGGTTATGTGAGTTCAGATTCACTGACATCAACGATGGCAAAAACATACTATGACCTCATTATAATGGACTACTCGTTTGATGGTAGTGATGAGAATAAATTTACGAATAACCAGATTTCTACACTCAAGACAAAAACTGATACAAAGAATAGAAAAGTCATTGCATATATGTCAATAGGAGAAGCAGAGGATTACAGGTGTTACTGGCAGAGTGACTGGTGTCCTGGTAACCCTGATTTTATAGTCGAAGAAAAACCAAGTTGGGAAGGTGACTATAAGGTTAAGTACTGGAAAAGGGAGTGGCAGGTAATAATTCTTGGTTACTTAAAGAAGATTATTGATGCCAGCTTTGATGGTGTCTATCTTGACATCATAGACGCATACGAGTATTTTGAGAGCCACATTTAATAATCCTATTCTTAAAGAGATAGCGTAACGATAGTTTTAATTATTTTTTGCACCTTGATTTATCCATTTTTTTTATAATATTAAGTTTTACGGTATCAGTAAGTTCTCCTCCCATGTGATACATAGTGCCGTCAATTTTTAAGATTAATAGACTTGAGTCAGCTTCACCTGGTTTCACTACCTGTCCACTTACTCCACCTTGCATTAGAGCTTCGTAAGATGAGAGGTCAAGTCCACCTTGTGCATTTGTTTGGCTGTGGCAAGAGATACAGTATGTGTTAAAAATAGGCTGTACATCATTTTTGTAAGAAATAAGAGTGTCTGACTCAGGCTCTACTGGTGGTAATGCATTCTCTTTTTTACAGCTGTAAAAAATACCTATTAAACACAGAAGGGTTGAAATAATAAACAGTAACTTCTTTAGTACCATAATGAAAGCATTATTACCCACAGATTGTTCCTAATCTCCGGGTTCTCTTTGTTAATATAATATATTATCCTAAGTCTTGTATTAGGCAAGAAATCATATTTTATCCCCAAGGCAACCCTCGACAGTGAATTCTGAGCTATATCTCTATTTTGGTCAAGTAATTCATACTGAATATATGGTATAAGTAACGGTATTGGATACCATTCAAGCAAGGTTGAATATCCTATAACTCTATTTTTTCTTATTTCTCCAATAATACATTTAGATAAAAATGAAAAATGATTTAATGGGACTCGTGTGTATCCCTCTATAAAGGTCTTATTAATTTCAGTAGCTGGATTCCTGAGATATGCAATACCAAAATCGCTTCCCCATAACCTTGCTGATAACGTGGTAGTAAATAACTTCTCTCGTTTAGTATCAATATGATATAACCCTGTCCTAGCTGAGTTAAATATGCCGGTGCTTAAGTCAAAGATTAAAGGAGATATACTTAATCCGACCCCTACATTTTCTCTATAGATACCGAGCCCAATGTTATCCTCTAAAAGAGATGTATGGTCTTCCAACACTAAGCCGAATGGAACCTTAAATTTTCCTATCTTTAAAGTACCTTTGAGAGGAAGTAGAAAGAACTCAGCGTAAAGGCGCCTTTGCTCGCCGAGATTATTTGAATAAGTAACTGTTGTATGGTTAGAAATATATGCGGTAACATCCAGTCTACCTATGTGTAAAATGAAACTATGCGGTCTTATTTGGTCCTCTGGGTAGTAATATAGAATACTGAATTCGCCACCAATTTTAAGCCTTTGGGTAGCATTTGCAACCCTATAAGAGCTAAAAAAGAGAATTACACTTAAGATGCTTAACTTTTTTACATTGCACATTTATGCATCCCTCCTTTTAGAAGACTTATACCAAAAAAAGTAAACATCATGAAAATGAACCCTAAGATTAGACAGCTTGCAGACTTCTTGTAGTCAACCTTTGGTAAACTTCTGATGTATAGATAAAATATGTATACGATTAAGGTTACAAGAGTCCATACTTCCTTTGGGTCCCATGCCCAACAGCGTCCCCATGCATATGATGCCCAGACAGAGCCACTCATAATACCGGCTGAAAAGATAAATACACCTAATCCTACAAGAGAGTGAAGGAGAGAGTTTAGATTATCTAAGTTGTAAGATTTACTAATGAGTTGGATTATTCCACCAACAAAAGCTATAGTGAATGCAGCATACCCAAGAAAACTCAAAACTACATGGACCCCAAACCAATGTGATTGCAAGACTGGCGGAATGTAGCTGTAATGCTGATAAGGCAAAGAAAGTATGTAACATAGAAAGAGTAATACTAAAGTAAGAGTAGCCGAAAAATATGTTTTAGCCTGTAAATTATCTCAATAACTAAAAGGAATACCATTATTGACCATGTAAAAAAACGGTTGCCTCAAACTTGGTTGCAAATGGTAGATGTTGACTATAGTAGCCTCTCAAAGCCAAATAAGATGTATGAGTAAGAAAGCCAATACAAGCCAATGAAAATGTGGTCTTCCATAATATCTTTTTAGGTCTAAATGAGTTTATAAAATAAAAAATATCAGCCATAAGATATAGTAAGAATGTAACTCTTAATAAATTAACCTCAATAATCATCTCTTAAAAGTAGATATAAAAACTATAAACATTCCTATGAGAATTATTGGATATGAAATGAAAATAATTGCAAGTCCAGGATTAAATGAGACTCTTAAAATTGACATTGGAGTGAGATTCTTTGCTTCCCCTTCGTTTTGCTCAGGGTCTTGGCTCAGAATGACAGGATACTTATAGCCTAATTGTAAAAGAAAATGTCTGTTGTATATCAAGGGATGGCTTGGTGTTATCCCCCCACTAATCACTTCTTTGCCTTTATTAAAGATACGAACTTTACTAACAAAATCTTTTATTCTGTCTTCTGTTGGATAATGAACAATGCTAAACTTATCAAGATAAATTTCAAAAGGTAGTCTCTTTTGTAATTTACTATCAGGTAAGAAAATGACATTACTTTTTTCATTCTCTGGTAATGCAAGGTAGCCATAGAAACTATTTTTGCCAAGAAATATTCCAAAGAATAACACAACTATTCCGAAGTAAATAATGAGAGTACCCAATTTACCTGCACTCCGCTTGTCTGGAATTTTCAACTCAAAGATAAGTCTTGCAAAGGTAATTAAAATTGTGAAAAAGAATGAAACTCCTGTTAACCTGAACCACATGCTACCATAAACCAATTTTTGTGTAGTTACTTCATCTAATATTGAACCAACAATAGAAGCAACTGCAATCAGACATAAAATAAATAAATTAACCTTTATTAACTTATTATTCAATTGCCTCTTAACACAACTAATTTCTTGGAGATGATTGACTTTCCAGTTTCTAATCTATAGAAGTAAATACCTGCTGCGACTCTATTCCCAAGTTTATCCTCTCCATTCCAAATAATCTTGTATACTCCCGTGTTCCATTTTTTATCTATTAGAGTCTTCACCAATCTACCAGCCATATCGTAGATTCTCACACTAACTGGTATTTTAGAAACTCCATTTGTGATTTGGAATCTGATTTCTGTCATTTGAGTAAATGGATTAGGATAGTTTTGTTCTAATTTATAACTACTACCCCCCCAATTGCCTTCTGTAACTGCATAATAGGGGGAGGTATTTGTAACCTCATATATTGCTCTAGTTGAATAATTTGTAGCATAAATTCGGACTGTGTCATCGTTCCTACCTATCCCAATACTTAAGCATGCGGTCGCTCCTGTAACAGCATCAATTACCACACTATCTTCATAAGTACTTCCATTCCATGAGTACTCGCGAAGATCGCCACCCTGCTGGGTAGCGTACAATAGGTATTTGCCCTCGCTCTTCGTTTTTCCAATCCGTATTCCATATCGGCTTTTGTTAGGACCGCTTGGAGTAATATCCAAAACCTGCCACCCACTATAAGCATATGTAACTTCATAAAGATGCCCATTCTCAACAGCAGCATATATTCTATTTATCCCATCGTTTCTGCCTTGTCCAACACTTACTCCAACTATCCACTGTTGAGGGAGATTAATAACTGCTTCGTCATAAGAAGTACCATTCCAGCTAAATTCGTAGAGCGGTCCGCGTCTATCTGGGCAATATATCCTCTTTATACCATCATTCCTGCCATCTGCTATATCGTGTGTCCCCCCTATAATTGAGGAATTTATCACTAATTCACTCCAGTTACTTCCACTCCTTGTATATTCGTAGAGACCAAAAAACTGTCCACCTACATAAAGACGAGATACCCCATCATTTCTACCATCACCAACCTTAACACATAATACATTTCCTATGGATGTTTGCACATATTCTCTTGCCCACTCACCGCCAGAGAATGTAGCTTCAATGATATCACCGCTATAAAGGTATTCCCCTGTATATACACGATTTGTTCCATCGTTTCTCCCTGACCCTACTGCCAATGGAGTAAAAGTCTCGGAGCCGATGTAAGAAACAGTTTCGCAACTCCAGCTTCCTCCAGCGTATGTCCATTCGTATATTCCGCCGTCCCTCGTTACTACATACACCCTATTTATCCCATCGTTTCTACCATCTGCTACTTCAATTTCTTCAAGCCCTGCAGTTGGGCATGTCCCTATTTTTACTCTGTTCCAACCAGCAGACGCATAGCTAAAAACAGCGATTAATATAACTGCTATTGATGTCAACACAAAAGTGTACCTCCTCTTAAATCCGCTCATCGTCCTAAATTCTTTCATTTTACTCTCCTATCAAAGTTCACTCTGACATCTTTTGCAAGGCTACCCGTCCCGAACCGTGACAGGGCGGGAAAGCCTTGCCCTACTTCTTTGGTTCGAGATTCTTTGCTTAGCTCAGGATGACATCTCTTAAAAATTTACCAGTGTATGATTGACTACATCTTGCTACATCCTCCGGCGTACCTTCTATAACTATCTCACCACCTTCGTCGCCACCTTCAGGACCGAGGTCTATTATCCAGTCGGCACATTTTATAACTTCTGGATTATGCTCTATTACAAGGACTGTGTTCCTTTTATCTACAAGCCGATTTAACACAGCTAATAAAAGCCTTACATCCTCAAAATGCAAGCCAGTTGTTGGTTCATCCAGCAGATATAGTGTATTTCCTGTTGCTATCTTTGATAACTCTCTTGCAAGTTTAATTCTCTGAGCCTCGCCTCCTGATAAGTTTGGTGCAGGCTGTCCAAGTTTTATGTATCCAAGTCCTACATCATATAGTAGCCGCAACTTTCTTACAATCTTAGGTATATTCTTAAAATGCTCCATTGCCTCAGTTACTGTCATATTAAGTATTTCGGCTATGTTTTTATCTCTATATGTAATCTCAAGACTCTCACGATTAAACCTGTTACCTTTGCAGGCTTCGCATTCAATGTAAATATCAGGCAAGAAATGCATCTCTACCTTTATTAAGCCATCACCCTGACAAGCTTCACATCTACCACCGGGTACATTAAATGAAAATCTACCCGGCTTATAACCTCTTATCTTGGACTCCTTTAGCTGTGAATATAGCTCTCTTATATAAGTGAATACGCCAGTATAAGTAGCTGGATTAGACCTCGGTGTCCTGCCAATTGGAGATTGGTCAATATTCACAACCTTATCAATTGATTCAAGGTTAATAATACCATCGTGCTCACCTGGAACTCGCTTTGAGTGCCAGAAATGTCTCGCAAGTGCCCGATAAAGTGTATCATTTATTAAACTTGACTTACCTGACCCTGATACTCCTGTTATAACTGTAAAAACTCTGAGTGGAATCTTAACATCTATTGATTTCAAATTGTTGTGTCTTGCCCTTTTTATTATAAGGTATTCATTTGAATGCCTCCTTTTATTTGGCACTTCTATTCGCCTTTTGCCTGCTAAATATGCACCAGTTAAAGAGTCGCCATTTTTCATTATCTGCTGCGGAATTCCAGTTGCTACTACACGACCACCATACTCACCACCACCAGGACCGAGGTCAATTACCCAATCTGCTTGAAGGATTGTAGATTTATCATGTTCCACAACAAGGACGGAATTGCCCATATCCCTGAGATGCTTTAAAGTATCAATGAGCCGCTGATTATCACGCTGATGTAACCCAATAGTTGGCTCATCAAGTATGTATAGTACACCTACAAGACCAGACCCAATTTGGGTTGCAAGTCTAACACGCTCATCTTCTCCACCTGATAATGTGTCAGAGTTCCTTGACAATGTCAAATAGTCAAGTCCTACATTTAATAGGAATCTAAGTCTTTGTTTTATTTCTTTTATTATCTCTCTTGCAATTTTTTCTTCAAGCTCAGTTAATTTTAAATCCTCAAAAAACTGAAAGCAATCTGTTACTGATAAAGAAGCTATCTCATGTATATTTTTACCCCCTACTTTAATTGCAAGACTTTCAGGCTTAAGTCTTGTCCCATTGCACTCAGGACAAACTCCAATTACCATGTATTTTTCTATCCACCACCTTACCTCATTAGAATCACTCTCCTTATATCTTCTAAGTAGCCAAGGAATAACACCTTCAAACTGCCCGTCCCCGTATAGTATGACCTCTTTAGCATTTTCTGACAGTTCACCATAAGGTGTATCTAAGTCAAATTTATGCCTCATACTAAGCTCCTTTAGCTCCCAGTAAGTTCGCTTGCCAGGCTCACCCCATGGCTCTATTGCACCTTCAAGAACTGTTAATGAAGGATGTGCGATTATGAGCTCCGGGTCTATATCGAGCTCAGTTCCTAGTCCACCACATACTGTACATGCTCCATATGGAGAATTAAATGAGAACATTCTTGGCGATATCTCCTCGTAAGAGACATCACACTTGGGACAGGACAATTTAGTGCTAAATATATGAATGTGGTTAGGAAGTTCTCCGCAGGATCCTGTGGATTGAATGAAAATTATACCCTCACCTTCCTTTATCGCAAGTTCACATGAATCAGATAGTCTATGTCGTAGTTCATCTTTTCCACCAGACACGACAAGACGGTCTACAACAATTTCAATGTTATGCTTTTTATATCTGTCAAGTTCAGGTGTATTATCTATATCATAGATTTTTCCATTTACTCTTATCCTTACAAATCCTTTACGCTTGATTTTAGTAAAAAGCTCATGATACTCACCTTTTCTTCCCCTAACAACAGGGGCAAGTATCTGTATCTTTGTCCCACACTGAAATTCAAGTATACGGTCCACAATTTGGTCAAGTGAGAGAGGTGCAATCTTTCTGCCACATTTCCAGCAATATGGGACTCCTATTCTTGCAAAAAGTAGTCTTAAGTAATCGTAAATCTCAGTCACTGTCCCTACAGTAGAACGTGGATTCTTTGATGGTGTCCTTTGTCCTATTGAGATTGCGGGTGATAAGCCTTCAATATAGTCTACATCTGGCTTTTTCATAACCCCTAAAAACTGGCGTGCATATGCAGATAGTGATTCTACATATCGCCTTTGCCCTTCTGCATAAAGGGTATCAAATGCAAGCGAAGACTTACCGGACCCAGATAATCCTGTTATGACTACAAACTTATCCTTTGGGATTTCCACTTGAATATTTTTAAGATTATGCACCCTAACACCACTTGCAACTATCTTATCAACAGCCATCCTGCATATAGTATTATAATAAATTGGGACTGTCAAGTTTTTTGTAGATATGCTAAAATAGGTACTATGCAGAAAAAATTCCTTATTTATGTGCGGGATTATTTAAAATTATTACAAATGTTAAACCTTTTCCTTGACAAAATTAAATAAAAGCCATATTATGAAAATAATGGGAATAGGAGTTGATATTATAGAGATTAAAAGAATTGAAGAGATGGTTGCACATTGGGGAGATAGTTTCCTCAACCGTATATTTACTGATAGAGAATTAGGGGAGTGGAAGTCGCGTGGCGAACGTATGGCTTTCCTTGCAGGTAGGTTTGCTACAAAAGAAGCATTCTTAAAAGCAAGTGGAGTAAAAGGGGTTGGCTGGAAAGAAATAGAAGTTTTAGGTATTCCAATGGAAAAACCAGTAATTTGGGTCAGAGGAAAGAAGGAAGAAGATGCAGATGTAAGCATCTCTCATACAAATGAACTCGCAATCTCAATTGTTATAACGATGTGAACCTGCCGACAAGCGGGATGTGTATTAAAAAGGTTATAGGTCTAAGCTATAAGAAAGAAGTCTCACCACTCCAAGTATTAAGAAACCCAGAAAGAATAATCGTTCTTTTACCATTTAATCCTTACAATCCGTCATTATTTATTCCAGCTATTAAACTTGTAAAGGCTAAATTTAAGAATGCAGAAATTACTGGAGTCGCCCCTCTATGGGCTGCGTCATTCTTTAAGAATAGTGGGTTATTTAATCGGATTATCCACTACGAATCAAAGCCGAGACTTATGACACGCCAATTTTTCAGGCTAAGAAAAAAACTTAGGGCTATTAAGCCTCAGGTATCAATAGATTTTAATTCAGGTAGTGACTTGCTATCATGGCTAGGTGGTGCTGTGATAAGAGTAGGTTCAATTTCATCTCCTTTTATAAATTGTAGAGTAAAACTATCAGGTTGTCCAAGCGAGCCTGAACAGGCTATCAAAATTGTGGAAGCAATATGTACAGGTCATTAAAAGGATATATTATTTTTGCAGGATTAGCAGTTATTGCCATATTTTTGGCGTATTCCCAATATGTGTTTAGAGAACTTGAGAAGGAGTCCGAGACTATATCTCGAGTATATGGCAGATTTTGTGCATCAGCAACCGAAGATGAGACTTCAGTTATTTTTGACGAGATTGTAACAAAAATAAATTTCCCTGTCATTGTTACAGCACCGGATGGGGCTATTATAGCTGCAAGAAATGTGAAATTTACTACTCCTTCTGTCATCTCAGCTCTTGATAGAGTACACAATCCGGTTAAAATTGAGTACCAAGGTAAAATTCTTGCCCTTGTCCACTACGGTAGTTCACACACAAGGAATCTTTTGAAGCTTGCCCCATTTGCTGAAATCTCATTGGGGCTTCTGTTGATAGCAATTGGCATAATCTGGCTATACACATTAAAAAGGAGTGAAGAAAATGCAAGCTTTGCTGGAATGGCTAAAGAAACTGCTCACCAACTTGGCACTCCTATATCTTCGCTTATGGGATGGAAGGAGTTAATAAAAGATGAAAAGATTAAATCAGCACTATCAGAAGACCTTGAACGTCTCAGTTGGGTAGCTACAAGATTCCATAAGATTGGGTCACCACCAGAATTTAAATCCCAGCCTGTAGATGAAGTGATAAAATCGGCTGTTGAGTATATAAAGGATAGAATTTCAAAAAAAGTAAAAATTGTAGAAGATTATTCAAGTGATTCTCAACTTAATCTTGACTCTGAGCTGTTTTCATGGGCAATTGAGAATTTGATTAAAAATTCTTTAGACGCCGGGAGCACTGAGATTAAGATTTCAACTCACACAAATAAGCACTTTAAGGTATTAGTAAAAGATAATGGCGTAGGTGTATACGGTAAATTGCGTAAAAAATTGTTTGCACCAGGTCATACTACAAAGGAATACGGGTGGGGAATCGGGCTCTCCCTTACAAAGAGAATTGTAAGGATGCATCGTGGTAAAATATTTTATCGCCCAAATAAGGGAGAGAATGGGGCAAGTTTCACAATATTGCTACCACTGAAATGAAGCGTATACTTTGGATAGACGATGAGATACACCTGCTAGAGTCACTTATTCTATTACTTAAAGAGCATAATTATGATGTCTATGGAGTATCAAATGGAGATGATGGTTGTGATTTACTTAAGAGTGCAAGATATGACCTGATATTATTAGATGAAATAATGCCAGGTAAAGATGGATTCCAAACAATAAAATTGATAAAAGAAATAGACCCCAATATCCCTGTAGTTATGATAACAAAGAGTGAAGACGAAGCTATGATTGATAAGGCTTATACTTATGGAGTATACGATTTCCTTATTAAACCATTGAAACCACAGCAACTGATTTCTACTTGTAAACGGCTGTTTGAAAGGGAGAGCTTAATCCGAAGTGAAGTCCCTGAAGATTACACAAAGTTTTATCAATCAACAATTCAAAAATTAGCTCAATGCTTAGATTGGAAGGAATGGGTTTCACTTTATTTAAATATTGCAAAATGGGAAATAAAAATTGCTAAAGAGCCTGGACTCAAACACCTCCATACAGAGCTATTACATCAGTGTGAGCTTGAATTTGCTAAATTTGTTGAATCAAGTTATATTCATTGGATTCATAAACAGGAAGGGCCACCACTTTCAGTTAATGTAGTCACTGATTTTGTTATCCCATATGTCTCACAAAGTAGCCAAGTATATTTTGTTATTTTGGATTGCCTCAGACTTGACCAATGGATTTCAATAAGACCGCTTTTGGATGAATTTTACAATATAAAAGAAGACTTCTATTTCTCAATCTTACCTTCAGCTACCCCTTTTGCAAGGAATGCTTTGTATAGCGGTCTTTATCCAATAGAGATTGCAGAAAAGTACCCTGAATTCTGGAATCCTGAAGAAAACAAATATGAAAATGAGCTATTTGACATTCAGCTACACCGATTTGGAATACAAGGAGGTTATGTAAAAGTAAGAAATTTAGACGATGAATTAGATTTGAAAAACAATATATCAAAATTAAAGCCCGCAAAAATTATCTCAATTGTAGTAAATTTCCTTGACTATTTAGTTCATGGGAAGCGTGCGTCAGCTGTCCTTGAGGAGCTTGCCCCTGATGAGGAAGGGTTGAGGTCACTCACAGCACTGTGGTTCTCAAGGTCGTATGTCTACGAGTTACTTAAAGAAGTAAGTAGAGAAAAAAAGCCAGTCATACTTACAACTGACCACGGTGCAATCCTTACAAAAAGACCTACCATTGTCTATGGGAGTAAAGTATTATCACGCAATCTTAGGTATAAATATGGACCTGCATTGAGAACTGACTCAAAACACACTCTTTTTATAGAAAATCCAAGCCAGTATAAACTACCGGGCAACTTAAGATATGGAATAGCAAAAGAAGACTACTACTTCATATACCCAACACACCCTAAAGAATACGCCAAAGAATACCGCTACATATTCCAACACGGTGGAATCTCAATGCAAGAAATGATACTCCCACGTGTTACACTGATACCCAAAACTTAAGAGTATTAACTTAGCCTTTCATAAATAATCCTATAATAGCAGCTATTGCGGTTAGAACACCGACAGGGACTTGAAATCCTGTAATGGCTGTATCCACCTTATCTACAGATTCCTCTGCTTTTGGAATTAATTTAAGTAAATCCATAATCAGGAATATACCTGCAATCACTCCCATAATGGCAGGGAATACAAATCTAGCCCCCTTCGCGAATGATGAAAGGCCTACAAAAATCACTACTATACCGATTGGGAGCTTTAGTCCTATGAGTGCCCTGTTAGCCTTCTTAAAGGCTTCTACCTTATTTAAGAGACCCATCAATAGGATCATTCCTCCAAGTAATAAAAACTCCATCTCCCCTCCTTAAATTGCAGTGGTCAGTGACAGGTATTCTTATCTTTTCACTAACCACTAATCACTGTCTTTTCACTGCTTTAATGTGCTCTTACTATTTCCTTTATTCGCATCAACCTCGATAGATTGCCCCTTTCCATTTCTAACAGTTTCATTTGTATATATTTAACTGTCTCCTCAAGTGATGGAATTAATACATATTCAAGTGCATTTACTCTACGCCTCGTCTTCCCTATTTCAATTGCTATGAGTTCAAGTGTCTTCTCACGCTCAGCAAGCTCTATAATTACTTGAAGTGCTTTGTCAATTGCTAAAAGTGACAAGTCAAACTCACATGCTGTAGTTGCAAACCCATAGCAATGTATTTTACCTGATATAACCTGCTTAAAAACTGGAACCTCAACATTAAGCAGCCTCTTCCTTTCAAGCTCTATTGATACACTCTTACTTGGCAACAAGAGAGCTTCCTCAACCCACTCCGGCTCCATAGATGAACGTGCAAATAGGAACCTTTTAATAGCAAGCTCAAGCTCTCTTTCAACTCTTTCTCTTAATTCTTTTAACACTTTTAAAAGGTCAAGCAATTTACGCATAAGCTCATCCTGCTTATCCTTAAGTAACCTATGACCTCGCTTTGCAAGGATAGTCCTTTTTCTTAACCTAAGTAGTTCCATCCTTGTAGAATTAACATCAAGCTTCATATTTAGCGTAGAATTTTCATTTTCAAAAGCTTTTCGTCAACAGGCTTTTTAAAATACACTTTTTCATTCGCCCTTCTTAAATCTTGGCATATATTTATCGTAATATTCATCTCTTATCCGCTTAAGTTCAGACCTCGGAAACATTGATAGAAGCTCCCAGCCTAAATCAAGTGTCTGCTCCACTGGACGGTCTTCGTATTCACCTTGACTTACATATCTTTCCTCAAATATGCCTGCAAATTTAAGGTAAAGCTTATCAATCTCAGTCAATGCAGCCTCACCTAAAATGACTGCTAACTCCTCTACTTCCTTACCTCTTGCGTAGCAGGCGAATAATTGATTAAATACATCTGCATGGTCTTCACGAGTTTTATCTTTACCTATTCCTTTGTCTTTGAGCCTTGAAAGCGATGGTCGCACATCAATAGGAGGTGATACCTTCTTACGATGTAGCGCTCTTGATAGTATTATCTGACCTTCTGTAATATAGCCTGTAAGGTCAGGTATTGGGTGTGTCTTATCATCTTCAGGCATTGTCAGTATAGGGATAAGTGTAATTGAGCCCTTTTTGCCTTTAACTCTACCTGCACGTTCATATACAGTTGCAAGGTCTGTGTACATATACCCGGGATAACCTCTCCTGCCTGGGATCTCTTTTCTTGCAGCTGATATTTCACGCAATGCTTCGCAGTAGTTAGTCATATCTGTGAGTATAACGAGCACATGCATGTCAAGTGTAAATGCAAGATACTCAGCTGCCGTAAATGTTACCCTTGGAGTTGCAATCCGCTCTATAGCTGGGTCGTCAGCGAGATTGATAAAAAGGACAGCCCTCTCTATTGCACCTGTTTTATTAAAATCGGTCCTAAAGAATTCTGCCTCCTCATAAGTGATACCCATAGCACCAAAAACGACTGCAAACTCCTCTTTGCTTCCAAGTACCTTAGATTGACGTGCAACTTGGGCAGCCAGCCGATTATGAGGGAGACCTGAGCCTGAAAATATAGGTAGCTTCTGTCCCCTTACCAATGTATTTAAGCCGTCTATTGCGGACACACCTGTCTGGATAAATTCGTTCGGATAGTCGCGTGCACATGGATTAAGTGGAGCACCATTTATATCAGCAAGCTCATCAGGAATAATCTTTGGTCCACCATCTATTGGGATACCGAGCCCATTAAATGTTCTACCTAATATATCTCTTGATAAAGGTAGTTCAATCCCTTTAGCTAAAAATCTAACTCTACTCTTAGGAATATCTACACCCCGTGTCCCACCAAACACTTGGATAAGAGCACGGTCACCATCAACTTCAAGTACCTGACCTTGACGCAACTCTCCTGTTGGCAGTTTAATCTCGGCAAGCTCACTGTACTTTACACCTTCTACACCTTCAACAAGCATCAAAGGACCTGAAATATCTGCTATTGTCCGATAATCCTTAATCATATTATCTTAAACCATCAATTTCACTATTTATCTCTTTTTCAATTTCTTCTATATCTTTTAGTTTGGTTTCTTGAGTATATTTTGCTTTTGCTATCCGTTCAAGGACTTTGAGAGTATGGATTTTGTCTGTAGTTATACCCCTCTTTAACGCCTCATGTGATTTACCATAAAAATGGAGTATCAACTTAAGCATCATATACTGCTTAGTTATAGATGTGTATGTATCAAGTTCATGGAATGCATTTTGGTGCAAGAAGTCCTCCCTTATAGACCTCGCTACCTCAAGGAGTAACCTATCATCCTGTGACAACGACTCAAGCCCAACCAGTCTTACAATATCCTGTAACTCTGCCTCTTTTTCAAGAATTCGCATTGCTTCCCTAATCAACTCTGGAAACTCTCTTGCCACTTTGTCTTCAACCCATTGCCTTGTTGAATCTGTGTATAACGAATACGAAGTAAGCCAATTTATAGCCGGGAAATGGCGTGCCTCTGCAAGCCTATCCTCAAGGCTCCAAAATACCTTTACTACCCTTAGCGTAGCTTGAACTACAGGGTCGGCGAGGTCGCCACCTGGTGGTGACACTGAGCCAATCACAGTTAGCATACCTTCACGATTATCAGAACCCAGACATCTGACTCTACCAGCACGCTCATAGAATTCGGCTACCCTCGTTCCAAGATATGCAGGATAGCCCTCTTCACCAGGCATCTCTTCAAGCCTACTAGATATTTCACGCATAGCTTCTGCCCACCTTGAAGTTGAGTCTGCCTGCAAAGCTACAGAATAACCCATATCCCTAAAGTATTCACCAATTGCTACCCCTGTATAAACAGAGGCTTCACGGGCAGCTACTGGCATATTTGAAGTGTTAGCTATAAGCACGGTGCGCTTCATCAATGGCTCGCCTGATTTTGGGTCCTTAAGTCTTGGGAATTCAATTAAGACATCGGTCATCTCGTTACCACGCTCACCACAGCCTACAAATAAGATTATGTCTGCATCTGCCCACTCTGAAATCTGGTGCTGTATGACAGTTTTACCAGACCCAAATGGACCTGGGACACAGGCAGTGCCACCTTTAGCGACAGGAAAAAAAGTATCTATTACACGCTGTCCCGTATACATTGGGACTTCGGGTGGCAACTTTTCAGTGTAAGGTCGTGGACGACGCACAGGCCAGCGTTGCATTAAAGTTATGTCCCTAACTCTATCTTTACACTTAATCTTACAAACTGTGTCTTGAACCGTAAAATCACCTTCTTTAATCTCGATTATTTCACCCAAAATTCCGGGTGGCACCATTATACGATGGGTTACAAGGACTGTCTCTTGAACCTCACCTATAACATCTCCACCTGATACTTTTTCTCCTTTTTTAACACTTGGCTTAAAATACCACAACTTCTTCCTGTCAAGTCCGGGTAAGCTGATACCTCTTGTAATATTATTGCCTGTAAGCTCTCTTATTAGGGTGAGTGGACGCTGTATCCCATCATAAATTGACTCAATAAGCCCAGGCCCAAGCTCCACAGACAATGGCTCAAAAGTCAAGTAAACTGGCTCACCAGGTCCAATACCCGATGTCTCCTCATATACCTGGATTGATGCAAGGTCACCCTTTAACTCAATTATCTCACCAATTAGACGCTTCTCCGACACCTTTACTACATCGTACATCTTGGTACCACTCATCCCACTCGCTACCACAAGTGGCCCCGATACCTTAACAATCCTGCCTTCCATATTATTCTCTTATTTCTACAAAAAAAGCAACACTATAAGAGGAGGGAATTGGTTCTTTCTTTTTGGCTAAAAGGTGGAATATTAAGTCGCTACTTGTGATAACCAATAGCTCCAAGATTCGCTCAACTGTGTAGTGGTTCTCCATAAATTCCTCATAGGAAATAACTTTAAACTTTTTCAAGTCCTCCAAATACTTAATTAAAAGCTCAAGCTTCCGTTTTACCACTTCGGGTGACATTTCTCAACTCCTTTATGTATGCTCTTATAAACTCTCCTCGTAATTTTCGTATTTTTTCAGTGTCAAGATATTTCTTCCACGCTTTTAGTTTGTATTCCTCAAAAAGCCCATCTCTTTTCTCGGACGAAAACTTACCTTTGGAAAAGATTTCAAACTCAAGTAATGGGTCAGTATGTGGGGTTATTACAGTTAAGTCTACAGACCCTACAAATATACAATCAAGCTCACAAATAAGTCTTAATTTATTAATTTCGGAGTCCTCTGGGACAACAGCAATATCAATATCGCTCATCTTGTAAGTTTTTGAGCCTACACAAGAGCCAAATAAAACAAGTAAAAAATTTTATTCTCCTTACAGAATTTTTTAATTTTATTAAGATAAAGATTATACTTCATTGCTTTCTCATGCCCAAAAACCATTTATTCAGTAATTTCAAAGTTACCAGTATCCCAAGCATGACACTTAGGACAGCCAACCGGCTCTCCTATTTCTGCATCACCAACTGTTTCTACGTCCTTTTCTTGAATATATCTGAAAAGTCTTGAAAGATACGTTCATAACGTTTTATTTTCTCGCTTCCCCATTCTTCTTTGAAGTCCTCACGCAATATATAAACACCATCAAGTTCATATTCTGATATTATTCTATCTCTACTCTTTCCATCAATTCTCCCTCTTTTTGTAAAATCTATGTCAAAATCTTCATCGTGATCAACAGTAGCTAAAAATATTTTAATGTTCTTTGTAACATTAGATGAAAGCAATTTGAGTTTCCAATAACATGCTTGTGCAATCCTTTCTCTTAAACTGGTTTTACAAGAAATAATAGCTATTACTGTTGATTTCCATGTATTATCGGTATTAAAATCTACAATTACCAAATCAGCGTCGGGAAGCAACAGATATTTTTCATATTTTACAGCAAGTTTTCTGAAAATAACTTCGTTTTTCTTTTTCTTAATTTCATCTTTTGTTAAAACTGCTAAACCTTTCAAAGCTTCATCGTTTTCCTTAACCTCCCTAACATACGCCTTAATTATAGAGCCTACAATTCTTTCAAATTTATTACCAATAAAAGAATGCCAAGATTGTTCAGCACTTCTTAAATGTGGATAATGCGTAGTTAAGATAGTCACATACTCATCTTTAAGTTTTTTAATTTCATTCCAGCCTTCTTTTGGATTTATTTCTCCTTTTTCTATCTGCTGAATTATTTTTAATACTTTTTGTTTTGGGTCACTCATAAATTTTTCCTCCCCTCTCATAATGTGTCCACTTAATTTCTCTTTTAAAAGATTTTTTTAATAAGTCTGGATGTGGCTTTCGCATAATTAAAAGATATTTAAATCCGCGTAGATAAAAATTAAAGCGGATTGCCCTATTATACCATATACCTGTATTAGAGGTTTGTCCCCTACGAGTAACACAAATAATATCCACTGGTTCAAAATATTTGCACAATTGTTCATAAATCTTAAAACCTACAGGTGTAAACTTTTTCTTAACCCATTGGTCACCAATAAGCCATCCTAATACTTTTCCATATTTCAATACTCGGTAACATTCACACATGACTTTCTCAAGTTCCTCATAAAATTTCTCTGTTTCTGAAGAAATTTTTCCGATATCATCAGGGTGCTCATTATATCTAACATTGTCTCCATAAGGAGAATCAATGAAGACCATATCTACACTATTATTTCCCAATGGAATTTTCCTTGCATCATTTTGTACGACATCAGGTCTTGTTGGTGCTATATCGTAAGCAATACATCTTCGCCCTTCTTCTTTACAAACATCTAAAGTGGTTCCACTCCCTGCCATTGGATCCAATACTAAATCGCCAGGTTCTGTATACCTCTTAATTAAGTTATAAATGATAAATGCAGGAGTTACCCCAGGATATTTATTGTTTCCTTTGGGAATCTTCCCGTAACTTTGTTTCGGGTAATCCCAAAGAGTAGTTGCCTCTATCTTTGGCTTTTCATCTATAGTTGCTGGATATTTTGGAGGAAGTTTTATATTATCCAATTCAAGTTTTGGATTTTCAAGAACTTTTATGAGAAGGTCGGTTCTAAATTCGTCAAGTGGATATTTCCAATCTATATTCAACTTTGCGAGAACTTTTTTTACACTTTTTAAACTTCTAACTTCATTATTATTTTTTTCAACTCTTACTTGATAAGGATATCGTCCATTCCATGCGTTTGGAACTAAATCTTTTCCACCGTCAGATGCGGCCACAAATGGCCCATATAAAATATCCGAATCCATATTTAGGAGGAATAGTGTATCTCCCTTTTTTATACCAAAAACTTTTTCGGCATAGATTTTATTCGTTGAAAATAACATACGGTCAAGGCACTCCCTTTCAGTTCTTTCTGTGCATACGAAAATGTAACTATTTCCTTTAGCCATTCTCACTCCCCTCTACGAAATCTTTTCCCCCATAATTTGATTTACACATGACCTGCATATAGTTCTCAAGTTTGTCCAATTTTCATTTTTTGGAATTTTCCAATGTCCATTTTCGTCGTGTCCATAACTATTGTAATGTTTGAAGCACTCTTCACAAAGAATATGCTCCTCAGTGCGATGATAAACGCTTTGACCATCCAGCACGTGGACACAAACTATTATCAAACTATTCATGAATCCCCTTCCTTTTCCCCTTCTTGACTGAATCGTCTTTGCCCTCCTTTAGTTTTGGTAGATGAAAGCGAACCAATTTTCTCCATCCGATAGATAATAGACGGACTTACTCCAAGATAGTTAGCCGCCTCTTTTGTTGTATACACGGCTTTATTTTCTCTCTTTTTGTTTTTCATTTCATTATATCGACGCCGACTGCCTTTTTAATTAGTTCGCGCATCTCGTTTAACGCAAACCCAGAACTACCCTTACTACCGGGAATTGGAACTATGCAAGGGACAGCAGTCCCTTTAGTTTGAACAAGCAAGTCTCTAATATGAGGTAATAAATCATCTGTGATTAGTATTATACCAAAGTCCTCTTTAATCAGTCTTTCAAGTATCTCATGTGCATCTTTAACATTTAATACAGGAAATACTTCAGCTCCTATTGCCTTAAAAGGAAGAATAACATCCCTTTCCCCTATGGTAGCAATTTTAGTAGACATCTTAATAAGCCTCAGGTAATCTCTCTCTTATCACTGTATCTGGAATAGCATTAATTTTACCTGTAAATATCATCCTTAGTATTTTAAATTCGTTTTCCTTACCATAAAAGTAGGCAAGAACAGGCTCTACTCCAAAAGCTAAATACTTTGTAGCTCTACAAAATGAAATGAAGTGGTCGTCACAAAGCTTCTCAAGTCGTAAGAATGAAGCCTTTGAGATTAAAGATTCTACACCTTCAGTAAGGATTCTTGAATACGGGGTATTCTTAAAATAATGAGGTATAGCCTCTATAGGCTCATCAAATGAATCCAAAAACCGTGCCTGTTCAAGCCAGCCACCATCAATGAATGCTTTCGTAAAGAAGCCGCGTTCCTCTTTAAGCCATTTTATTCTTAGTAATATCTTTATGTTGACGAGGTCAATTTCTATTTTAATCAGTGTATTAAGAAAAATATTCCCTACCACTCCTATAAGAAATGAATAGTATGCTTTATCTAATACTATATCTATGAATCTTGGGTCCTTAGTCAAGTAATAATTAGATATCGCTTCCTCTATCGCTGACTGAAGACCGAACCCAAGTTTATCGTATCTCTCATTTTGGAACACTGACTTCAGTTCATGTGTTGAGATATTTCCAAAATTAGATAAAAGTGCATCTACTTCTTTCTCTCCAATCATACCTTTAAGCAGTGTTTTGACATTGTGATAGTCATATTTTAATTTTAGGATCTCCACAAAATTAGAATCAAGAATAAGTTTAGCCATCAGGCTATAAAGCTCTATTCTTGCATTTCTTACAATGCTCTCGTAATCCTTCGCAGAATCCTGTGGAAAATTAAGCCACTGGCTATAACCTGTGTCCTGGAGAGCCCTTAAAAGCTTATTCCCATCCTTAGCTTCAAAAAGACGCGCAACTTTGTGAGTAGATAGGAGACGCGTCTCAAGAGCCCTTATCCTGGCGACAGCATAAGCATATCTTGTATCTTTGGATTCAATATGAGGATACCTAATTAACATTTGAATATTATACACTGTAAATTAAAATAATGTCAAGAAAAAGTTCCCTTGTTGAATAATTAAGTTTACACTTCCTATTTCTGCTAAATCCCACAGAATTACACCGCTACTAACTCTCTTTTATCTATCCACAACCTCTTATTACACAGTGCTTTACTCACCTGTCTGCCGACAGGCAAGATTAGACTTGTAAATAAATTCATTAAACTCACTTTCAATATCACTTCCCTCCTTATATTTTCCATCTTTCGAGAGAAAACATGCTCCCCAAACATCCTCTTAAATACAGAATACCTGCCTTCTGCCTCCCATCGTTTCCCATACTCATTTATACCTTTCCATAATTCTTCGTCCTCTAAATATTCCTTGAGAGTCTGTAGCCTTAAAAGACGAGCC
>JASEGA010000023.1 GCA_030018315.1 bacterium
TTCAGTAAATGGGAAGAAAAAACTTGCAAAGGCAAGAGATATAGAGTATAATATAGAACATGAGGACATTCTTGCTTAACAATAAAGAGGACATTCTACCTTAACAGTAACAGTAGGAAATTAAAAGTTCTTGACAATTGGATTACTAAGTTATAAAATAAAAAATTAGGAGGTTAAAATGGCACATAAAAAAGGATTGGGTTCGTCAAAGAATGGTAGGGATAGTTGTCCAAAATATTTAGGTGTCAAAAGGTATGGTGGTGAATTTGTGCGCCCTGGCACTATTATTGTAAGGCAGCGTGGCACCAGGATACATCCTGGTCTAAATGTAGGCAGGGGTGGTGATGACACCCTTTTTGCCACTACTACAGGGATAGTTGAGTTTAGAACTATCCGTGGTGGCAGGAAGGCAGTTAATGTGATCCCTGCATAGAAGAAAGAGTTAAAAAAGAAAAAAGTACACATTGATACAGTTGAAAGACTAAAAATATAGATATACTGGAGGTATTGTGCCGAGAGTATACGAAAAAATCATATACAAAGGGCAAAAAGGAGAAATAGAAGTAAATACACTTATAAATTCAGGAGCTGACTTAACTATTTTAACTCAAGAAATAGTTGAAAAAATTGACCCAGAATATATTGGTGAATGCGATGTGGAAACAGCAGATGGGAGATGGTCAACCGCAAAACTATATAAAGTAGGAATAAAAATTTACATCCTTAACAGGAAAATTAGAAAAACAATAGGCGAAGCGATACTCTTAACTCGTAAAAGTTATTCAATACTTGGCGTTGAAACTATGGAAAAATTACACATTATACCAGATGTGGAGACAGGAAGGGTAATTTTAAAAAATAATCGGTAGGAATGGGTAAAGTATCTATATTTATAATGGGCAAGCGCTATAATGTGCCAGAGGGCTCAACAATAATAACAGCACTTGAGTATGCAGGCTTTCAGCTCAAGCGAGGCTGTGGCTGTAGGGAAGGTTTTTGTGGTGCCTGTTCTACTGTATACAGGCTACCTGGCGATTATAAACTAAGGACTGGTCTAGCTTGTGGCACAGTAGTAGAGAAGGATATGCAACTTGTCCAAATTCCATTTGTACCGGCAGAGAAGGTAATTTATGATATATCCAAACTTACGCCGAGTGTAGATGTATTTCAAAAATTATATCCAGAGGTGTTCAGGTGCTTATCCTGTAATACTTGCACAAAGGCTTGTCCACAAAATATTGAAGTTATGGACTATATTCAGGCTATTATAAAGGGTGATATTGAGAAGGCGGCTGATATATCATTTGATTGTATTATGTGTGGTCTATGTGCAATGCGTTGCCCGGCTGAGATAGTTCAATACCAAGTTGGCTTACTTGCACGCCGTCTATACGGTAAGTATTTATCACCAAAAGGTGAATTCATAAAGACACGAGTTAAAGAAATTGAAGACCATAAGTATGACAAAGAACTTAGTGAGCTATCATCTATGAGTAAAGATGAAGTTAGCAAACGGTATTATGCGCGGGATTTAGATTTTAAAATCACTTAGAACTATGTATCCAGATTATATGCAGGAGTCGTTGAAGTTAGTTGAGCGCACACGTGCTGATAGGCTTAAGATTGCAAAGTCGGGTGAGAAAGTATTTAAGCCTATGACAGAGAAGGAGCGTGGTGAAGTTTTATCAAAATTTCATCCAGATTATAAAGAAGATGCAAGAAGAGAAGTAAGAGTAGGTCCAAATAAAGGTGATAAAATAACAACTGAGGTAGCTGATTTACTTGAGTCGCATTCAAGGATAGACTCATCATTATTTGACTTAGCAAACCCAGCCTATGAGACAGATGTCTTAATAATAGGTGGTGGTGGTGCCGGCTGTGAGGCAGCATTGTTTGCAAGAAATGAGGGTGCAAATGTTATAATTTCAACCAAACTCAGGCTTGGTGATTCTAACTCAATGATGTCACAGGGTGGTATGCAGGCATCAGTAAATCCACATGATTCACCAATTATCCATTACTTAGATGCTATGGGTGGCGGTCATTTTGATAATAAGCCAGATCTTGTAAGAGCACTTGTAACCGATGCTCCAATGATAGTAACCTGGCTTGAGGAGCTCGGTGTTATGTGGGATAAAGGTGCAGATGGCCACTATGTAACTAAAGCAGGTGGTGGCACCTCCAGGCGTAGGATGCTATCTGCAAGAGATTATACCGGAGCTACTATTATGCGAGTTCTTATGGATGAGGTAAAGAGCTACCCTGATGATATTAAGGTTATGGAATTTGCGCCCTGTGTAGAACTAATTATGGATGATAAGGGACAGGTAGCAGGTGGTGTCCTATACGACCTTGACACAGAAGAATATTCCTTAGTAAAGTCAAAAACAACAATCATAACAACAGGTGGATTTGGCAGATTACACATAAAAGGCTTCCCGACAACCAACCATTATGGGGCGACAGCAGATGGCATTGTCATTGCGTATAGGGCGGGTGCAAAATTACTTTATATGGACTCAGTCCAGTACCATCCGACAGGTGCTGTGTATCCGGAGCAAATTCTTGGTTTCCTAGTAACTGAGGAAGTCCGTGGTCTTGGTGCTCAGCCCGTAAATAAGGTTGGCGAATTGTTTGTATTCCCACTTGAGCCAAGAGATATAGAGGCAGCTGCATTTATAAGGGAATGTCTTGAAAGAGATAAAGGAATTAAGACTCATACTGGTAGAGTAGGAGTGTGGTTAGATTCGCCAATAATTGACATGTTGCATGGTGATGGCACAATCAAGCGCAACTTACCGGCTATGGTGCGTCAATTTAGCAGATTTGGTATTGATATAACCTGTGAGCCAATGCTTATATATCCGACTCTACATTACCAGAATGGTGGCATCGAGATAAACGAGCGCTGTGAAACTAATCTATCTAACCTTTATGTAGCAGGCGAGGCATCTGGTGGGGTTCATGGCAGGAATAGGCTAATGGGTAACTCTGTCCTTGACTACAATGTATTTGGTCGTAGGGCAGGAATAAATGCGGGTCAGCGTTCAAAGCAAGTTAAACTTGGTAAACTAACTCTAAATCATATTAACCGGTATGAGGCTGAGCTAAAAAATGCAGGTATAAAGACCGATAGAATATCCCCAATATTATTACCAGACTATACCCCTAAAGAAGTCAAGGATCGTCAGCTGACAGCCCACTACGAAGGCACACTAAGATAAAAAATAAAAATCCCTATTAGTGTAGAGATATGACAGGTAAATTGTTTATGAATAAAGTTACTAATAGTGAGTATGACCTATTACAGGAGTTCCTTGATATCCTTAATGCCCAAAATGTAAAATTCTGCATAATAGGTGGCTTAGCTGTCAATGCTTATGCTGAGCCTGTTGTTAGTCTAGACCTTGATGTAGTCATTTCTGCTAATCAGCTAGACGTTCTATTAAAGATACTTGGCAAGCGTTTTTCCATTACCAAAAAATCTCATAGTATAAATCTACGCACTAATAAGTCTGACCTCCGCATTCAACTTAAAACTGACCCAAGGTATCAGAAATTTCTCACTCATTCAAAAATTAAAACTGTTCTAGGTTATAAATTACCTGTAGCCTGCATTGAAGATGTTTTACACAGCAAAATATGGGCATACAAGGATATAACTCGAAGGCCAAGTAAGCGCCAAAAAGACTTAGCAGATATTATGCGACTAATCGAAGTAAACCCAAAATTGTTAAAGTTATTACCAAATTCATTAAGAAAACAAGTAAAATAGTTGCTCTTGCCAAAGTTCTATTAAGTATTGTGTCCCTATAGCTCTTACCCAGAGCTTTATCTACTTCTAACTAATTATGAAAAATAGTATAAAAAAACACCGAGAGAGAATTCTTTGGGTAATATTTATTTTTACAGTCGTTGTAGGAGTGGCTCATATAATTGGCAGTTCGAGTGGGATGAGTTTGGCCCCAGGTCTTTCATTAATTGATTTTTTCAAGCTTTTTTTACCAGTAGTATTGTTAATACTCCATGCTGTATGGACACTAACTTATTTTCGTGGTCTTGTTTTTATCTGCCTTGCTTTATTAACAGCGTTGATATTTGAAATGTTTGGTCTAAAATATGGCACTTTATTTGGTGGTCATTTTGTTTATCAGCTTAATAATAAATTAATATTTTTTAATATCCCTCTCTTAGTTCTATTATATTGGGCAGTCTTTATTTACATAAGTTATAATATTGTTTCCTCTTTTCTCTTTTGGGTAGGTAAGTCTAAGCCCAATAAACATATAGGTGGTGCTATCTTGTTACCTTTGTTGATATTCCTTGATGGGTTAGTTGTTGTATCTATTGACTTTTTCATGGAGCCACTACAAGTGAAAACTAGGAACTGGATTTGGTTAGCTGGCGGTCCTTACTATAATATACCACTTGGCAATTTTATTGGTTGGTTTATTGTAGCAACTATATCAACAGGTATATTTAGAGTATTTGAATATTTCTCTCCTCAAGAGCCTACTAAAATTGATAAGTCCATTTTTTTGATCCCAGTAGTTGGCTACGGGATGCTCTGTCTATCACTCCTTTATTTTGCCTTAAAAATTCAATTACATGGTTTAGCGTTAATAGGCTTTTTTACTATGTTTCCAATAACAGTTGTTAACCTGATATTTTTTATAAAAGGAAGTATTGGTGTAAGATTATGAAATATAAGAATTTATAGAGAACTGAGACCATCTTCCCCTACATTTCTGATCTTGCAATTTTTTCAAGGGAATAAAAGATTGTCCTTGCTCTAAAGCAGATATTCTAAGAAATATATTTTCAATTTTAAATTTTACTGTATCAACAACGCTGTGGTCTTGACTTGTAATCCGGAAACCATTACACATACTAAAATGTTTGTTAATATATCTCTCATTTTAACCTCTTACATATTTAAAGCATCGTCTTCTTTCCAATAATTCTACACATAAAGACTATCCCATAATTTTACTACACCTACCTCAATTTACCAGGTAAAATGTTAGTTTGCTCTACTGATAAAAATTGAATCTTGGGAATACCCTTTTTACCGGGATGAAAGTATTCACCCGATGCTTCTTCAATCATTCCTTGTGTCGGTTTTTCTCTAAAAGTTATTAAAATGCCAAAAATCAGCACCTTGACAAAGCTTCTTTGCTGAATAAACATCTTTTGGCTCACCATCTATTTCAAAATTAAATTTTATACCTTCTTTCTTTTCAATTTTCTTAAACCTTTTAAAAATTACATCAATAGCAAGATAAGTTATATCTATCCCTATCCATCTCCTATTTAATCTTTCTGCGACTACAACTGCAGTGCCACAACCACAAAAGGGGTCTAAAACTAAACCTCCCTCATCACTACTCGCTTTTATTATCCTTTCCAAAAGCTTCTCAGGCTTCTGAGTTGGATAGCCCATATATTCTTCCGAATTGCCCTTTTAGAGGAGGAATATATATCCAATCTTCAGGAAATTTTCCACCTTCTTTAAGTTTTACCGGTTCCCCTTAGGGTTGTTTTATTCTATCTGGATAAAATTGCCAAATCTTACTTTTACTATACTACAAGATAACTTCGTGAACCCTGTAAAGTTGTCTTTGTTTTGGAGCACTCGGTCTCGAATAACACCAAATTATTTCATTAAAATGTCTAAGTTGTCACCAAAATATAATTTATTCTTCCAGTTCATATCAAGATTCTCTAATTTCCAGCATTTTATTTATTCTTTCTTCACATTCAGAGTAGATAAAGTCACCTTCAGGAAAAGGTTTATTCATTTCTTTTCTATCTTTAAACTCGTCTAAATCAAGCACTCTGTTAATGAACAAACTAATTCTAGCAGGATAGGAAAAGACAGATCTATTTTTTAGAACTTGTGGAGTTCCTTGATAAACACCAAATAGTTTCCTGCCCTTAAATTTATGTAATAAATCTGAACTCGGCCTATTTTCAACACAGATTTCAATATTGTCCAATTTACTCAAAAATTCTTCTGGAATTGTCTTTAATGATGCTTTTACAAGTTCTTCAAATTTTTCTACTGTGAAGAAAATAGGTGACGGACTACCATTTTTATCACTTATTTCTTGAATCTTCCTTACTTTTTTACCCCAGTACCTCATATCTTCTTTTCCATTTTTCTTCTACTATATTCTAAATTTCTGCGAAATCAACTACTTTCTTGACAGCAAATTTAACGAATAATAAATTAGATTCTTTGCTTTACTCAGAATGACAGGGATGGGTAGTATATACAGATTACAAATTACAGATTACAATAAGCCTTTTAGTCTTGATATCAGTGTCTCAATTCCGTCTCCTTTTAATGCAGAGATGTAGATTGCATCTTTTATTGCTATTTTTGTTTTCATAAGGTCTATTTTATTCACTCCCACAATATAGGGCTTCTTTAGTATAATTGGATTGTATTCCCTAATTTCGTCTTTTAAACTCTTATACTGAGCTACTGGGTTTTGTGTTATATCAAGTATGTAAATTATGACTCTTGTTCGTTCTATATGGCGCAAGAAATCGAGTCCCAGTCCTTTTCCTTTGTGTGCGTCTTCTATTATACCTGGAATATCAGCGAATGTAATTTTTTTGTCATCTATGTAAGTAACACCTAAGTTAGGTTTCAGTGTAGTAAATGGGTATTCAGCAATCTTCGGCTTAGCATTTGAGACTTTAGATAGCAGTGTAGATTTACCCGCATTTGGGTAGCCAACGAGACCGACATCTGCAATTAGCTTGAGTTCAAGTAATAATGTCTTGGCTTCACCTTGTTCACCGAGCTCCCTTTCACGTGGTGCTTGGTTAGTTGCTGTTTTAAATCTTGTGTTTCCTCTACCACCTTTACCCCCTTTAGCAGCTATGAATCGTTCACCTGTATAAGTTAAGTCTGCAAGTAGGGACGGGGTAACCCCACCCCTACAATTGTATACAACTGTTCCTGGTGGCACTCTAATTACTTTATCTATCCCATTTTTGCCGTGCATATTTTTACCTTTACCCTGCTGTCCATTTTCTGCTTTGATATGAGGTGTAAAATAGAGGTGGTATAAGGTGTTAAGATTACGGTCTACTTCCAATACTACATTACCTCCGTCACCTCCGTCACCTCCATCTGGGCCACCTTTTGGGATGTATTTTTCGCGTCTAAAACTTATACAGCCGTCGCCTCCCTTACCGGCTTTAACTATTACTTTGACGCGGTCAAGAAACATTTCATTGAGTTAGACTGTGCTCATATATCCACTTACTAATTCTCCGTATGTTTTGGGGCCGACAATTTTTTTAATCCTTAAATTAACAAATCTTTTGGTAAGATTTAAATTAGATTTAAATAGGACTTTTATGTAATTCTGTGTCACTCCAAGTAAATACTGAGATTCTTCCCCTTCGCTGAATTTATGAGATTGCTTCGCTGGCGCTCGCAATGACAGAGGAATGTGGTCAGAATGAAAAGAAGAAGTCATAGTGGTATTTGGGTCAGAAGACCCAAACCTACCCTCAGTATGCCTGTAAGCAAATGGATGAGATGTGGGTTTAGAATACCATGCTTCAATTGTCTTTGATTCAATATGTGCTTCAAGAGTCTTACCTATGAACTGTTCTCTGAATGCTTCCCACTTCTTGTCACCGAGTTCTCTAATAATTCTACTTCTCTCTTTTTTTGTCTTTTCAGGCACTTCATTCTTAAAGTTTGCTGCTTTAGTGCCCGGTCTTTTTGAATATCTAAATACATGAAGCCTTGAAATAGGTGACCGCTGAATTAAATCGTAAGTGTTTGCAAATTCAGTCTCTCCTTCACCTGGGAAGCCGACAATGACATCTGCACCTATAGCAACTGATGGTATCTTTTCTTTAATTTTGTAAATTAGGTCCTCATATTCTTCAGCAGTATACCAGCGGTTCATTAATTTAAGAATTGAGTTATCACCACTTTGTAGTGGTAAATGGATGTATTTATAAAATTTGGAAGTAGGGGTTTGATTAATCAAACCCCCACTTCCAATGTAGTCTAAAAACTCGTCTGAAATCCCAAGTGGCTCAATTGAGCCAATCCCAAGCCAATGGACACCATGGATTTGGCTGATTGATTTAATTATACCCAGAAGGTTATCACATTTACTAAGGTTTGTGCCTGTGAGTACAAATTCTTCGTATCCGTTAGCAATAAGAGCGTTGACTTCAGCGATTATCTCTTCAATAGGTCTTGACTTAGGTGCTCCTCTTGCGTAAGGAACTATGCAATAACTGCAAAACTGGTCACATCCTTCCTGCACTTTCACGAATGCTTTGGTGTGGTCTGCAAATTTCTTAATTGATTGTAGTATAGGGACTTTGAGAAAATCAGTAACTATTTTTTTGTAATCTGGTTCTATAAGATTAACTCCTTTTATTGATTTTATTTCATCCTGATACACCTTTGCATAACAGCCAGTAACAATAATAAAAGGTTTATTTGAGTTCATAGAGTTCATTGAGTTATTGGGTGGCTTTGAGTTTTTGCCTCGTTGACTGTATGTTCTTATGATATTTCTAGCTTCCCTTGCTGCGTGAGCTGTGACAGCACAAGTGTTAATTACGCAGACGTCAACATCCTCTGCCTGACGAGTGTGATGAGATTCTTCCCCTTCGCGGAGTCTGTCCTGAACTGCATATTGAGATTCTTCACTTTGTTCAGAATGACAAGGATGTGGTATTACTTTAAAGCCTGCTATTTCAAATTCTTCACGTAGCCACTCAGTCTTATATTGGTTTAGCCTGCAGCCAAAAGTTATAAAACTGACTTTCATAGAAAAATGTAAACGAATTACACGAATGATAGCGAATTATTCGAATTATTCGTTGCCATTCGGCTTGTCCACTTTTACCTGTCATTTATTACATTCGTTTTAGGATAACTTAAGTAATTGCGTTAAATAGATATTGGTATTCCTGTAAGGAGGTGGAAGAAGAATTTCATAATAGGTATAAGAATATAGTCAAAAAGTCCCATCCATAGCAGTAAGAATATAATAAAGAAGCCAAATCTTTCTAATCTTAAATATTTTTCCTGTGCCTCGTATGATAGGAAGCCCTGTAAAATACGTGACCCATCCAGTGGTGGTACAGGGACAAGGTTAAAGAAAGCGAGCAATAAATTTATAGCTATTCCATAGGTAACAAATTCTGCAGTAACGCTATAACCCTTCAATATTCCAATTCTAAATATAAGAGCAAGTATAATTGCAATCCCTATATTACTCATTGGACCGGCAGCTCCAACCCACATCAAGTCGCGTTTTGGATTCCTAAAGTAGTAAGGATTAATTGGGACCGGCTTTGCCCATCCAATAATTATACCTGTTCTCATAAGGATTAAAATGATTGGCAGTATTATTGTACCAAATAGGTCTATATGTGAGATAGGGTTAAGTGTAAGTCTACCATAATCTCTTGCAGTCGTATCACCTTTTTTGAGTGCTGTATATCCGTGTGCTATTTCGTGTATAATGATAGAAAACAATAGGATTAAGAGTTGAACTATAATTATCAAAGCCTTCATTAAAAGAACTCGCGTCTAAAATTAAATTTTAAAAATGGTCCCCATAGTTTGATAGTCATAATGCTATAGTCTGTATCTGTAAGAAAGCCATCTTTAGTCTTAAGTTTACTAACATTAGCAAACTTGTATCCTAATAGTAAGTCTAATGATACATCACGTACTACAATGAAATTAAGTCCAATTTTAACTGGCATCCCATTTCCCCACCCACTTGCCCTAAAGCCATTATTTTCACTATATTGAGTAAAATAGCGCTCATAGCCGGCTCCTGAGTTGAAAGATAGAAGTGCCGGCAATATCCATAACTTATAACTTAAACTTACCCCAATAGGGATAACCGTAAGGCTACGTGAGCCATCTGCTGTCTTTGCTTTAAAGTAATCAATTCCAGCATCCATATAAAATGGGTTCATAGTAATTCTGGCATCTGTTCCAATAATAACACTTGGACTTATTGCACTAACTCTATTTCGTACTAACCATAAGTTAAGTTGTTCAATGCTTGGTGCGTAGTATCCGTATCCAAATCCAATTGAGTAATTAAAATTTATAAGAAAAATAATAATATTCATTTATACCACCTCAGCGTATCCGAGTGAGAATGCCATTGTAATAGCCTTAGGCTTGCATACTTTATAGCAAAGGCTGCATCCTATACACTTATCTAATGTAACCCGATATTGTTCACCAGGTTTTCCACTAATTGCTTTTGTAGGGCATACCGGCTCACATTCAGCGCACCCCGTGCACTTAGTTCCAATTATAGCTTTAGGTCTAGACTTTAGTTTATCTAAAATTGTGTTTGTAGGGCATTTGTAAACACATATACCACAGTTTTGACACATCTCAAAGTTTATCTTAGCACATCCATTGTCAACTTTTATTGCGCTATAAGGACAGTAACGCTCACATAATCCGCATCCGATACATCCAGTCTTACATACAGTTTTTGTAGCTTTAGCAGAATCGGGTGAACTACACGCAACATAAATTTTTTGTGCTTTTGGTATAAGTTCTATTATATTTTTAGGGCATACTTTAACACAATTTCCGCATCCAGTGCATTTTTTATCGTCTATCACTGGCAATCCATTTTCGCCCATTTTAATAGCATCAAATGTGCATACTTCAACACAATCTCCAAATCCTAAGCATCCATATCTACAAGACTTAGGTCCCTCAGCTAAAATATTGGCTTGAGTGCATCCTTTAATCCCTATGTAATTAAACCTTTCATAAGTGTTAAGCTTATCACCGCAGCACCTTAAAATTGCTACTTTAGGCTCAGTAATTTTTGCCTCTACTCCCAGTATTTCTGCTAACTTTTCAGCTGTTTCTCTACCACCTACCACACACAATCCAACATCTGTTTCACCTTTTTCTAAAAACTTTGCATACCCTTCGCATCCTCCGGGGAAGCCACAAGCTCCGCAATTAGAGCCCGGTAAAGCTGACAGTAATCGTTTATGGCGTTCAGATACGTGGACGGCAAGTTTACTGTAGGCAATTGCAATAATTGTTGAAAGTACTGCACCTAATCCGCCAAGTGTAATTAATGCCCTCAACATAAATCGTTAATCGTGCATCTATTTAACTAATGCCTATCACTGTTATTTCTCTTTCTCCTCTTCTTCTTTTTCAAAAGCCATTGATACTAATACTCCAAATATACGAGTAAGTCCCATAGCTATAAAGCCGACTCCCGCTCCTATAAAAAGACCGGCATCTGTCCTACCAAAAAGCATACCTATTCCCATACCAAGGAGTAGACACCCTACAAAGATTATTCCCCCATGCTCCTACTCTCTATGTTTACGCTTCATTTTAGCCTCCTAACTTATTTACCCATTTAGTCAATATTTCTTTAAGACCAGGTTTACTAACTTCTTTTAATTCATAAGTAACTCTAATAGTAGGCTTTTTAATAGTTATAATCTTTCGTAAATCAACAGGTGTCGCAATTATAACTATGTCACATAGTGTTCTATTTATTGTATTTTCAAGCTCCCTTATTTGCTCTTTGCTATACCCAATAGCTGGCAGTATTTTGTCTATATTTTGGTATTTCTTATAAGTTTCAGATATAGAGCCGACTGCATAGGGTCTTGGGTCTATTATTTCTTTAGCGCCAAATTTCTTCGCCGCTATAAAGCCAGCTCCATACTGCATCCCTCCATGAGTGAGAGTAGGTCCATCTTCAATTACAAGTGCACTCTTGTTCTTTATAAGAGTAGGCTTATCTGCAAATATAGGTGATTCTGCTTTGACCACAGTAGCCTCTGGATTTACATCCTTCACAGTATTTTCTAATTTCTTCACCTCCAATGGATTTGCAGTATCAACTTTGTTTATCACAACTACTGACGCCATACGTAAGCAGGTCTCACCCGGGTGATAAAGTAGTTCATGTCCTTGCCTTAATGGGTCAACTACCACAATAAATATGTCCGGCTTATAAAATGGGAAGTCATTGTTTCCGCCATCCCATAAAATCACATCAGCTTCTTTTTCGGCGAGTCGTAAAATTTGCTCGTAATCAACACCTGCATAAAGGACTGTTCCTCGTGTAATGTGTGGCTCGTACTCTTCTGCCTCTTCTATAGTACATCCGGCATCTGCAATCTCTTTTACAGTCTCAAATCTCTGTACTATCTGCTGTTCAATATTTCCGTATGGCATTGGATGACGAATGACTACAACTTTTTTACCAATCTCTTTTAAAATCTCAGCCACTCTCCTTGTAGTTTGCGACTTTCCACTTCCTGTGCGCACAGCGCCGATTGCGACAACTGGCTTATTTGAGTTTAGCATCGTAGACTTGGGTCCAAGTAACATATAATCTGCACCACAAGATAGTGCAATTGATGCGCGGTGCATAACATATTCGTGAGAGACGTCAGAATAAGAGAATACAACAATGTCTATTTTGTATTTTTTAATTAGATTTTTAAGCTCAGCTTCTGGATATATTGGTATTCCTTGTGGATATAATTTGCCGGATAGTTTAGCTGGATATTTCCTATTTTCAATATCTGGTATTTGTGTAGCGGTAAAAGCGACTACCTCATAGTTCTGGTTATCTCTGAAGCAGACATTAAAGTTGTGAAAGTCCCTTCCTGCAGCTCCCATAATTACGACTCTTTTCCTCATCTGCTTAAATTCAGTATACCTGATTTTCCATCTGTGTAATCTTGTTTTACAATCTGTGCAATCATTATTTCATCTTTGAGTAAATACTATACTTAATATTTACGAGTTTGTCAAGAAAAGAAAGAACACTGAGTGACACGGATAGGAACACTGATGAACACGGATAGACATAGAGTGTAGATTTCAGAGATGAGGGTTCAACCGAAGGTAAATGAATTACGAACGATGGCGAATTACTCGAAGAGGTACCCACCTCAAGTGAAGTGGGTAAGCGTAGGGTTAAGAAAAATATGGCATCCGTCCCCTTGTCATGAAGCCTGGCGTAACAGTCTATTTTATGCCCAATCAGGACGACCAGATGGTGGTACAAATAAATAAAAACAGTTGACTTCTCTGGAATTTAGAGCTAAAATTAAAATGAAGAAATAAAATATTGTGGTTGATGGAAAAAAGCAAGAGTCAAGGAGAGGCACAGAATCATAAATATGGGCTCTGTCCCCTCTACGTGCCTGTCCCTGACATTATGGGGTGGTTACAACGATACAATGTCAGTTGTGAATGGGTGAGTAAATAATTATAGAGGTGAATGATGGCTTTTTCTATAAGACTAGCAAAAGATGAAGATGTAGCTTCAATCGTTACTCTCTACGCAGAAGCGACAAAACTCATGCACCAAATTAGTCCGGATGGGTTTGGCGATGCACTGGGATATCCAATAAACATAACAAATGAAACGGAATCATTTACGAGAGCGTTAAATAACAAAGAGACAGTTATATTTGTTGCCGAGCAAGGTGGAAAAGTAATAGGTTTTGTCATGGGAGTAATTGAAAATCACCCTGATGATTTATTGAACGCACCATATCTGACAGTCCAGTATATTTGTGTAGATAAAGAGTTTCGTCGTAGTGGTATTGGTAAAACACTGATGCAGGAAATAGAAAACTGGGCAGGTAATAAAGGACTTTCTACTCTTGAGTTGATAGTTTGGACCAATAACGTACCTGCAAAGACTTTATTCCAGGGTTTAGGATATTTACCGTTAGAACTCCGTATGGCAAAGAAACTAACAGATAAAGCAAAATAAGGTACTCCTGATTTTTACTATTCCTAATTTTATGCATTTTGGACTACTAATTTTGTAAATCTATTTGCGTCGTCGTAGGCATAAAAATTGTTAAATAGGATGTATACTTGTCTTTTTTCGTCCTTTATTTTCTTGTAAAGAATATTTAGCTCTTTATCACTAAATTTATAATCGTACATCCTTGGGCCGAGTCCATGTAGTCTATAATAGATAATATCTTTCGCATAAAAGCAGTCTTGCCTAAATGGGTCAACACATTGATTAATCTCGAGCTCCTTAAACAATGGGTTAACAATTTCTTCAGTCCATTGGTCACGCCACCTTACCTCAAGCACTAAAATAAAATCTTTTCTATCAATATTCTTGAAAAATATCTCCAATCTTTTCAAATTCTCTGCCTCTGGTGTAAAGCTCTTTGGGCATTGGAATAATATAACCTTTGTCCTGAGTGCCTTTGCAATCTTACTTTGTGTCTCAAAAACAGGGATAGATTCTTTACCAAATCTTTTTAAGTGTGTGATATCTTTAAATATTTTTAAGCTAAACTCAAATTCCTTCGTTACTGCATCTACTTCTTCTCTCCATTTAGTCACAGTAGCTAACTTAGGCACCTTGTAAAATGTATAATTCACTTCTACTACATTGAAGTGTTTTGCATAAGCTTGTAGCTTAGTTTTAACTCCCTTCTCTTTTGCTTTAACTGGCGCAAACCCCCATCCACAGTTACCAACCTTAATCATTATTGAGATTCTTCGCTTCGCTCAGAATGACAGAAATGGGGGAGATGCTTCACTTCCCCTTCACTACGTTCAGGGCTTCGGTTCAGAATGGCATGTGTCATTTTCTCATAACTTTTCAGCCATCACTTTTGCTTGAGTAAATAATAGAAGGTAGTCTCTGCCACCTGCTTTTGAGTCTGTTCCTGACATATTGAATCCACCAAATGGGTGCACTCCTACGAGTGCGCCTGTACATTTGCGGTTAAAGTATAGATTACCACAATGAAATACTTGTTTAGCGAGTTCTATATGCTGTCTATTTTTAGTATAAACTGCACCTGTCAGTCCATATATAGTAGAGTTAGCAATTTCTATTGCATTATTAAAGTCTTTTGCCTTAATCACTGCAAGTACAGGTCCAAAGATTTCTTCTTGTGCAATCCTCGCATCTGGTGGCACATCTGCTATTATAGTAGGTTCAATGAAATAGCCAACTCCTGGAATAGATTTGCCACCACAAACAAGTTTACCCTCTTTTTTGCCAATCTCTATATACTCAAGTATTGATTTATATGCTCGTTCATTTATGACTGGTCCCATATAGGTATCGGGCTCTACCGGGTTACCGACCTTTATCTTTTTAGCTTTCTCAATAAGTATAGGTAATAAATTATCATATATTGACTCAAGTACTATTGCTCTGGAGCACGCTGAGCATTTCTGTCCCTGGTACCCGAAAGCTGACGCAATGATACCTGTAGCTGCATCCTCAAGGTTAGCATCTTCATCTACAATTATGGCATCCTTTCCACCCATTTCTGCTATGACACGCTTAATCCAGATTTGTTTAGGTTGTGTCTTGGCTGCAAGTTCATTAATATGTAAGCCAACTTCTTTTGACCCAGTAAATGCAATAAATCTAGTATGTGGGTGAGCTACAATTGTATCTCCAATTACACTTCCTTTGCCTGTCACAAAATTAACAACTCCCGGAGGTAGACCAACCTCTTCCATAACTTCCATAAACTTAGATGCTGTAACTGGTGAATCACTAGATGGTTTAAGCACAACTGTATTACCTGTAACGAGTGCAGCCGAAGTCATCCCTGTAAGAATTGACATAGGAAAATTCCACGGTGGAATGACAGCACCGACTCCAAGTGGTATATACTTGAGTTCATTGGCTTCACCCGGCATAGGAGTCAACTCTTGTGGTCCTCCATATCTCAATGCTTCTCTGGCATAAAACTCTAAAAAGTCAATTGCCTCAGCTATATCGCCGTCAGCTTCTGCCCAACTTTTACCGACTTCGTAAACAAGCCATGCCGATAGTTTGAACTTATTCTTTCTCATAGTACTCGCAGCTTTAAATAAATACCCTGCCCTCTCCTCAGCTGAGCTTAGACTCCATTTTTTGAATGTCTCATAAGCTACTTCAATTACCTGTTCTACTTGCTTCTGTGACGGCTGTTGCAGTATTCCAACTACTCCTTTATCTGCAGGATTATAAGATTTAAATTTATTTTCTGTCTTTATCTTTTTTCCACCTATTATAAGGTCGTATTCTCTACCAAGTTCTTGCTTAACTTCATACAATGCTTTTTCCATCTTTTGCCGATTCTCAAGAACTCCAAAGTCCACAAATGGCTCATTTTTAAATTCGGTTACCATGTTCACCTCCTATCTACATTTTATCTATCTTAATACCATAAGTTTAGAAATTTTTGCCGTTTCCTCTCTTGTGAATATCTCTGATACGGCTTCAATCTTGTAAATATAAATTCCATTCCCAACCCTATTCCCAATCTCATCTCTTGTATCCCAGTAGATTTTACTTGGACCTGCCATTATGTCTTGAGCTGGTATTGTCTTTATAAGTCTTCCTGTGACAGTGTAAATTTTAACATTCACCCTTGCTGGTTTTGATAAAAAGAATGTAAACCATGTGTGTTCTCCCTTGACCGGGTTTGGATAATTCATAACTCTTGTAAGTGATAGCTGAGCTGCTGATACCACGTTTACAATAACACACTCTACATTTCGGTTACCAAGATTATCTGACGCCTGTATATATAGCGTATCCTTTACATCCCATTTTCCAAGCACAACTGGGTAAGAGAAGCTACCACGAGTATAACTCCCAATATCATATTTGAAGTAATCTGCAAGTGGTATATCTTTATCCTTAAATCTAAGTCTAAGCGCTAAATGAAGAGGCTCTATTTTATTAAATATATTAATTCCAGATAAGTCATCCAATACTCCTGAAAGCGTGAACTCACTCGGCACTAAGTCTCCAGTTCTAAGTGGCTTGCCATTTGCAAAAAGTTCAATTCTCGGTCCAACTGTATCATCTGGATTTGGTTCTCCTTCAGTGACCACAACTGTCTCTATGCCTGCACTCCCACATTGTGCATCATTTCCACCGGATCCTGCGGACCATGCAAATACGCTAATTTTACCCCTGTTACCAGTCATAGGCGAATCTATATCAACTGGAATAAAAAATTCTTGTCTCCATCTCCCATTTTCTACTTTAGTAAGTCCCTCAAATAAGATATCTTGAGTCAATTGGCTGCTATCACTAGTCATTCTACCTCTCATTTTATAAGTAGCTATGTTCCCATACACAGTGTATTCTGAACTCATTGCAGTGATGTATGCAAAATTAGCCCCCGGCGCATGACCTGATACTTTAAGTATCTTCCCACCTTTAAGTGTATCTGGGCAAGAGTCAATTGTAACATCAATTGCCCTATCTATAAGCCTTGTTGTCGGGTCTGCAAATAAGTTATGATTTGGAGGCAGACTGACAGGAATGCTTGTCCCATATATTGCTTCACCGACAGTACTTGCATTTTGTGTTAAAACTCTTTGTATAATTGCAACATCCAAACCTGGTGGTCCACCTTCTGCACGTGTTGAAGCCTCAGTAGCAATAGAGCCTTTATCCTTTATTTTTTGCATGAAATCAGCCATCCCATCTTCATATTGACGGTCAAAGCAACCTACTCCACATGACCAAAAATAAGAGATTGGCAGCTTTGTTCCATTATTAAGTGGATAAATATCTTGTGGATTTAGAAATAACTGTTCGTGGCAAAGTTGCATCAAGTTCCCATGTCCAGCAAAGAATGTCATAAATACACCATTTGTAATGTATCTAATTAAATCGCCAGTTGCCTTCCGTTTCAGCCCGCCTATAAGTGGATAATTCGTTAAGTAAACTTTAAATATGTCAACCCCTTTTGGTATTTCATTTGCAAGTCCTTCTTCATGAATTATAAACCCAGCGTCAGGCTGCTCTGGCCATGCCCCATCATCTGCAATCAGCAATATTCTATTTTGCCATACACCTGTATTTTTTTCATATTTTATAAGCTTTTCTATCGCATCACGTGCCTCATCTTTTGATTTTACAGTTATTCTACCAATTGCAAACTTCCCATCCACATACAAAAAGTCGGAACAATCATTTCCGGATGGTGGGTATCCATATTCTCCGACACAATAGCCAGTCTCAAATGGGGGGATACGATTCTTTTCTAATGTACCCTTATAATCATAAGTGCCAGCACCCAAAAGTAGGCAATAGCCAGGTTGACCTTGATTCTCATATGCAAATTTAAGAAAGTTTCTTATCGCATAAGGTGAGTTCATAAGTCCCCATGAGAAATTGTTGTAGATATCAAATATAGAAAAGACTTTTGTCTGACATCCTTGTCCTTCTCTATATCTTTTAAGTTTATTTGCATAATCAAAGAAATCTGGGTGTGTAATTATTATAAAGTCTATATTCGCTACTTCATTCCGCAAATTATACGGGCTTTCTACTTTAAGGCGTGGCGTTTTAAACTCATTGCTTGCATAATAAACACCTTCAAGACATTGAAATTTAACAATACCATTTTCAAATACTGCACCGTACACAAATTTTGGCTCAATAGGATTAGTGATATTAAAGATTACAGGTAGCTTGTGAAAATTCTGCACCCTAAACTCTAAATTAGCCCCTTTTCCTTTAAATTTTAAGCTTTCATTGTATGCTTTGTATTTCCTTTTATAAATGACTTCAAACCAATTAAAGAATATAATATCATTCTTTTGCGACGCCCCTTTATACATCTCAAGTGTAAAAGTGTTTACCCCATCAAGCCCTGTAGCGTGCTCTTCGTAGATTTTAGGTGGGTCTTGGTCGCCACCAGTCCAACTTGTTTCAAAGAAGCTCACTCCATTCAAATATAACCTTATATTATGAAGCAAGTTAATATCGGCACCAGTCTTGTCACTATACCAGCCATAAACTGCAACCCTAACTGTGCACGAATCTACTTTCTGTCCATGCGCATTAAATATATAATCTCTCTTAAAGCTACTATTTTCTTTAGCTCTTTCAAGCTTTTCCCATACGAATTGAAGCCCACTTTTCGACGGGCATAACAAGTCTTCTTCTACATGTAGGGTATCAATAAAATATTCTGGTATTTCTGGATTTGGATTTATAATGCTACCAGAAATGCTGTCTCTTCTTCCTGTTGTTCCACCATAAGTAAGCCAGTAGACATTAGTATTAGTATAAGGGTTATAAAATAGCTTATCTCTGACATTCTTGTCCCATCCGCTAAGTGATGTACCGTAGAATAAGATAGAAGTGTCAGGTAAAACATAAATTGGCACTTCTCTTAGTGTATCTAAAGAGTCAGTACACATTTTACTACCGCCATTATATAATTTTATTGTGTAAGGCTCAATTGTATTAAGAGAAATGCCTACACCTTTAAGCTGTTCTTTAGTAATTTTATATATACCTTCGTCTTGAAGTTCAACCTTGTACCATGGTCCTAGCCGGTATTTAAAATGCTTTACTTCCATTTTTTTACGCCAGTTTTTAGCTTGCTCATAATTGATAAGTTCATTTTTGAACACATTTTCAAAGATTTTGTCCCGTTGCGGTACTCCGGTGCCTCCATAAAAATTGACTTTTATTCTTATCTTTTTATAAAATAACAAAACTTTACGTTTCGGATTATATCTTAATGGATTTATTCTAATTGTCAGTACTTCCTGCTCTCTACAAAACTTTCGTTCTTTTATGGCAACAAGTTCATAAGGCCAAAATCCGTCCCTATTGTATATTTCCTTATCTTCTTCACCCTCTGTAAACCCTTTTGTAGGTGGTATGTATACATCTGTCAATTCTATAGATATAGCTTCAATAACATTGACATCAAATTTAGCACCCACCGGTATTCCCATTGCAACATATTTGATAGGAAGGTTAGGTTTACCAACCTCTTGTTGAGGATAAGTGTTTGGAATGTAAGGGAACGGTTTAAGTAATAGTTTGGGGGGAGTATATACAAATTCTACTTCATTTCGCGTAGAGCTAATTACCTCAATATCATTATGGGATTGCTTCGCTGTCGCTTGGAATGACAGGATAGGGTCATTATGTGCTAATATTATTAAAAAAAGTAGCCACATATAAACAAAAATACCTAAAAGTCCAACCAGCCTGACGGCAGGCAGGAATACCTAAATACCTAAAAATAGGATACTAACGGCTACCTAGGCATTTGCTCATTCCAGTTTTTCTGCCTCATCTATCAGCATTATTGGGATATCATCTTTTATAGGATAGGCAAGCTTGCAGGCACGGCATATGAGTTTATCGTTCTTCTTGTCGTATTCAAGGTCTCCTTTGCACTTAGGACAAGCAAGTATCTCAAGTAGTTTTTCGTCAAGCATATCATTCACCTCCTTATTCGGGCGAGGCTAAAGCCTTGCGCTACATATTTTGTATGGTAATGGGTATTTTATCTTTACCCAAGTCTCTTTATTATTATTTATTTCTATAGTCTTACCCCACACTTCTGGCAATACTTCAATGAGTTCACCATCCACCATAATTCCAATCATTGTATTTGATGGCAAATCTTCATCAAATGTAAGTTCAATTAAAGAACTACCGAGTGCACCAAGCTTAAAATTAGTATCCATAAGTTTATGTGGCAATTTCTCTCTTAATAGTACAGGTTTTGTAGAATCTCTACGCACAAAATGAACTTCTTTGCCACAGGCTCCTTTGGAGAGTTGGTAAACTGGTTGATTAGGATAAGCTATCTGATAAAGTCCCAGCTTACCTGGCTGTAGTAAGGTTTGGATTAAACTTGTAGAAATATTCTGAGATATAAGTTTCAGTGTTATACAATCACCCAGTATTTTATACTTTACATTTGTAAATCCGTATAATTCAAATCTTTCCTTTAATATTTTAGCCACCGTTTTTGTTTCTTCCTTAGCAATTATTTTAATTGTTTGAGTCTTTGCTAACGGGTCAATTATCTCAAATTCACCGCCAATATTTTTGAACTTAAACTCCCACTGAATTTGAGATTCTTCCACTTTGCTACGCTCAGGGTCAGAATGACATTTTAATTTACCTTTTGCGACCACCTTTTCTGGCAGTCTTGACATTATATTAATCCATACCTCACCGTAAGCTTCAGTAAGATTGGGGCACATAAAAAGTAAGTTAGGCTTAAATTCATATATGAAGTGACCATACTTTTCCACAGGATTCTGCGAAGCTTCTTTAAATTTATATTCACCGATAGAACAAACCATCCGTAGGTAGGATACTGGCTGTGTCTCCTGTGTTCTATCTCTCTTCTCCCACTTGTTATTTATCCACCTATATTCATCGTCTGCAATCCCAATCGCAGACAGCTTTTCAATAGTTGAATTGAATTTCCAACTCCCATCTATTTTCACCTTATCGTCTGTTTTTACTCCTTTAAATTTGCCTTTGAGGTGATCACCTCTTAACCCTATTTTTGAGAATTTAAGCTCAAATTCAAAACTTTGTGTCTCAATACTTTCCATAACTTGCTTTACTTCTTGTGGTGATAACGGTTGGCCTGTAGGGGTTTGATTAATCAAACCCCTACTACTTTTTGTAGTACATCCCGCTAAAGACAGAAGACAGAATACAGAACGCAGAATACGGGCTGCATCCTGTTTCCTGTTAACTTTCATCATTTGTTTCCTGTATTCTGTCTACTGTTTTTAGAACTCTGGTCCCAAAGATAGGTACATGTATGTCTCTTTTGATAAGTTTAATAGGTTAGTATTTTTTGCAATGTCAAATCTAATTATAAAAAATGGGAATCTAATTCTTAACCCGGTGCCGAAGCCGAATTTCAAGTCTTTTAATACTCCTTGTTCAAAAGGTTTAAATCTTTTAAGTTCATCCGTCGCATACCCGAAATCGCAAAATAATGCACCTCGTATCCCTCCAATTGATATAGGAATTGGGAATGCAATCATGAGCTTATCAATAAATGGATACCTGAGTTCAAAATTTAATACACTTACATTTCTGCCTTTAAATTCACCAATCTTGTATCCCCTTAAATCGTCAGCCCCCCCAATTGCTAAGTAAACTCGCTCCTTGTCTTTACCCCATATTCCTGCATTTATAGCCCTTATTGCAAATGAATATCTATTGGTAATTCTTATATATTTACGGAGGTCAAACTTATAGTAATTATACAGCCAGGTAGGTGAAACAACAGGCAATGTAGCTGATACAGTAATTTTACCTCGTTCCCCATTTTGTGGTCCCATCGGTCCCCATATGGAATTATCGAGTACATAGGATAGGACTGGTCCAGATATGTAAAGCTTTTCGCTAAACAAAACAGTGTCTAACTCATGGTAAGGATACAGTCCCATCTCATCCACATAGCCATTGAGCTCTAAATCTACACGACGAAATTTATCTATTGGATATTCAAACAATACTCCGCCTCCATATAATTTTTCGTATAGCAATAAGTCTCCTAATAGTGTATCTCCTATAAGCCAGTAGTATTCTTGCTTGAAAGTAGCTATACCGAAGTCTAATCTTCTTGGTAAGTACAGGTAACTTATATAATAATTTGCTGTGAGGTTACCTGGTGAGTTAGTCTCTATATAAAATTGATGGTTACCAAGTAAATCAGATACTGCAAGTCTCAAGTTACCAAAAATACCTCCCCCGTAAACATAAGATACGGAGCCGCCTCCCCAATCCGGCGTAAATCGTAATCCTAATTTTTTAGCTTCAATTTTAGCTGTATCTTCTCCACAGGATTCTGCGAATTTTACTTCAGTGTAGCACCTACTGAATGAGCTCTCAGGGCTACACTCAAGTCCTTTCTGTAGTGGATATTTTATAGTGTATATATCCCAGCCCATATCGGTATAACTACAGAAGGCGAGGTGCTTACCGTCATTAGAAATTGATGGTGTAAAGATGCCACCAATGACATTAGTAAGTTGCATAATATAATTCGCAGAATCCTGTGGAGATGACCCTACATCAAGAATATATAGATTATTAACCCCGTCTTGATTAGAGACGAATAAAATTTTGTCCTGAATCCATATTGGAGAAGCTACATAAGAAGCACGATTCTCTAGAATGGGTTGTGGTATTTGTATGGGCAATTCATAAGTTGTCCCTATCTTAAAGATGGTGTATTTTCCGTAGTGCCAACTTTCTCCATTCAGTGGTCTATCAGATGAAAAAATAATATACTCACCATCAGGTGACCAATTTGGGGTCAAGTCATCGTATTCATCAGAAGTGAGTTGTTCAAGTTTTCCTGTCGCAATATTTAATACGTATATATCTGCCATCCCATCTTTTATACCACGAAATGCAACAAATTTACCATCCGGCGAAAATGACGGTGAAAAAATCCCATCAAGTTTAGGTGAAAACTTTTTTATTACTTTTCTTTTGCACACATCCATAATATATAAAACATCTTTTCCACTACTTTTTGCAACAAAAGCTATATTTTTACCCGATGGGTCCCAAGTAGTTCCTCCATATAAGATATGTAGTGACTCAAAGCCTGCTGACTTACCACCTCCAATAAGTTTACACTTAATCCTGCCGTCAATACTTGACATAAGATACAGATTTTCATATTCATCTCTATCAGATATAAAGACAATTTCACTCCCATCCGGAGATATACTTGGAGCTGTATTAAAAAAATAGTCTTTGTGTTCTGTCAGTCTTCTTGCATCACTTGGGACTTCATCTTTAAGAGCACAACTTGCCCAATATTTCTTTTTTAAGTCAGCCATCCATAATCTATTCAATTCTTCTACATTAATTCCAAGCACAGATTCAATAGCCTTGTTTAGACCGCCAACTAATCCAATTTTGTGAAATAACTCGCCTATCTTTTTTCTACCATAGCGGTCTGCAATAAACTGCAAAATAGATTGTCCTTCTTTATACATAAGATAAGAGCCTTCTATAAGATAAAGTTGTTTTATTGGTTTTATTTTGTCGTAATATAAAGCATCTCTAATAATCATATCAGATTCAGCATCCCATCCTAATGATAAGTATTCAGCCATCCCCTCTACAAACCACAGTGGTATATTTAACAAGCTAATTCTTGGAATAATTCCAGTACCCCGTGATATACTAAATTGGAATGCATGTGTAAGTTCGTGAACAAGCACACGCCTAAAATCTTCGTAAGAGCCATTAAATGGGACAACAACCCTATTCTTAAACACTTCTGTAAATCCGCCAGTAGCTTCATCAATTAACGATAGAGTAACATTTGTTTGCTCAAAGTCGTTATGTGAGTTATATATAATGACAGGGATTGGTTCTTGTGGTGTATGAGATAATGTCTGAGATAATAATTTATAAGCATCAAGTAGTATAGTTTTTGCAAATTTAGCAATCCGCTCCCCACCCTCATAATAAATAATACTAAATTCCTTAGTCTCTATCACCTTCCAATTGAAATCTCTGTATTGCACTTTATTCTGCCCAAATTCCCAGTACTGTGAATAACCGATTATAGGGGTAATAAGAGACAGGATAACAATTATTAGGAATGACCTAAAAAACTGTATCATATCAATTTACCCAAAATGAAGCCTAAAACTATACCAGCAAGAAATGAAGTTACAAGCACCCTTGATTTGAATATGTCTATCTTGTGTCCCTTTCTGAGCACCAAAAGTGTTACAATATAAGCAAAACTATTCGCAACCCAGACAAGTGGAATAGAAATTATTTTCACTATAAACGGACCAATCCCAGGAATAAGCCCAATAATACCAAGCAACCCAGAGAATGCCTGTGTAAATATTCCAAAAACAACTACACCAAAAGCCATAATCTTCTTATCAAGCCTAAAGTGTAGACAAACAAATATAGTAAGAAAGATAATAGCCCAGCTAATTAATAGCATCTTATTCCGTAAGAAGAATTGTTTCATACCATTTGTCATTGCAAGCGACCCTGAACTTGTTTCAGGGGAAGCAATCTCATTTTTGTTTTCTCAATCTACCTCAATGCCAAGAATACCTTAACTCCATAAGGTTCTATCAATAGCCCATATCTTGGTGATGTATGGGCAGCTATCACCCCACTTATGACCCTGTTTAATATAGCCACTCCTATACAATAAGTTGCACGTTGTAACACTTCTCTTTTTTCTCTCCTTAAGCTACGGTATTTATTCCACTTAGATTGATTATCCCATTCCCATTTCAAGCTATCAGGTAAACTGTGTTCTTCTATATACTTCAGCTGACGTTCCCTTGCATCTTCTGGATATTTTTCTTCAGGATAAAGGTATCTTGCCTCTTCTCTAATATAAGTATTGTATGCCTCCAAGTTTTCATACCACTCTACAGCATTATAATAATCTTCATCTTTACCTGTTTTAGCGCCCGAGTTTGCATAACCATACAGGATGTAATTTTTTGTAATGAGTCCCGCATACCACCTAAATCCGAAGAATGTCGCCCAGATACTGGCCTCTATCGCATAAGCTCTTACAGCACCTGATTTATCTCCTATATATTGTTCACCAAGTCCTGGAAGCAATAGTGAAAGAGCGAGTGCCTTCTTATGCGACTTAGGTTTAAGCAAAATTTCAGGTGGCACTCTGATATGTCCTGGTGAAAACTCTTGCCCATAAATTGTGGCACTTAAAAATGCCAACATTAGTAAGATATGCAATTTCATATACCCCTACAAGATATTACTTTACGACTGCAAATTTCTTGAATCTGACTAAATTTTTGTTTCCAGTATCTACTTCAACTCTACATATATAAACACCGCTCACTAAATTAGGAAGCATAACTTCTGTAGCCACTTTTTCGCCAATCTTACCTCCAAAGTCTTTAACTACTTCACCAGCTGCATTTATTATCTTTATATTTACTGATTTTGCATTTCCACTAAAATATCTTACCCACCCTTCATCTATGACTGGATTTGGGTACACATAAAACGGGCTACGCATAAATACATCCACTGGAATTGTTGGTGCTTTAGGTGGTATTAAATATATTCCATTATGGCACTCATCTCTATATAGCATTGGCCAGGGTAATGCGCCATAACTGTCAATACTCCATGCATAAAGATTGCCATCGTCACAGCCGATAACAATTTCAATTATTCCATCTTTATTAAGGTCAACCAATAAAGGAGTAGAGTAAATTTTATTACCTACTGATAGTGGAAAACCTGAGAGTAATTTTCCTCTATTGGTATACCCAAGTAACTTACCAGCAGGTGCCCCAATTATAATTTCAAGCTTTGAGTCATTATTTATATCACCAACTACAGGAGAAGATTGGATTATTTCATTTGTTTTAGTATCAATTGGAAAACCAGGTAAATTAGCGCCAGTATTATTAAATGCATAAATCTTATTCCCAGCTGCAAGGATAATATCTAAGAGTGAATCACCATCTATATCAGCTAAGCAGGGTGATGAATAGAAAGATGTGTCTTCCAAGGTTTGCTTCCAGATAACTTTACCACTATCACTAACACAGTAAAGTTCACCCATCCCATTAGCTACAATAATCTCTCGTTTCTCATCCCCATTTATATCGCCAACTATTGGTGACGAAGTTGCGGGTATCCATGATAGGTGTGGTTCAATTGCAGTCCATAGGGTATCACCATTTGGCTTTATTGCCCAAAGCCTACCATCCCATGGCACAGCATAGATGACATTGCTGATTGAGTCATAAACTGGAGTAGTCCATATACATTGATAAAGATTTATAGGAAAACCGTCAAGTGTATCTCCATTACCATCCCATGCATATAGATTCATATCGTGTGCGCCTATAATGATTTCTTTTTTACCGTCATTATTAACATCTGCAAGAAGAGGCGATGATATAATAGGACCGTCTACTGATACAGGAAACCCTGAAAGTAGATTTCCATTTATATCTAAAGCATACACTTTGCCCCAGAACTTATATACTGTATCTTCACGACTTATGAACCGCATTTTTGTTTGATATCCTGTCTGCCGACAGGTAAGATTGGACTTTGACATTTGAGCTTTAGTAACTATTGTATCTTTACCAAAATATACACCACAAACAATGTCTGGGATGCCATCACCGTCTATGTCACCGACAGCTGGTGATGAGTAAATATTTGCACCATATCCAGCATCTACAGGATGATATCTCCATTTGATTATCCCGCTATCTGTGCACATAAATATAAATCCACCATAAGTAGTATCCATCACACTGGATACTATAAATGAACGACCGCCAATTTCTACAACATTAGGTGAGTTTATATCAAAATAGTCACCACACTTTATTGGAAAATTTGCATACTTTAAGCCAAATCTTAATGAAAAGCTCATTATAGTATCTGGCTTACTGATTGACTCAATAAATACATTAGAGACTGAGCCCAAGTTATCGTTTGTGTTTGGCGATGTATTTGGTGTGAACCTATCTAAGTTACCGTTGTAAAATACATCCCACGGAGTTCCATAAAAGAGAGCTACAAAGTCAGATGCCAGCCACCATGGGGTATCAAAGTCCTGAATCCCATCTGCTTCTTCCATGTCTACACCTTTAGGAGAGCCTGCATTTATCTCATTCATAAGTGAATCACGTGCAATTTTGTCATTATCTATATGCCAGATTGCCAAGCCACCCGCCATTGAGTCACAGGGAGTGCCCCAGTCATAATCGTCAAACTTAACGAGAACACCATCTTTCCATACTCTTGTAGCAGATGAGTCGTAATGGAAAGTTGAATCATTTGGATGTAAAGAATCACCTATTACAATATACTTATGAGTATCTGGGTTTGCGAATGCAAATCGCTCTTCTACAAGGAAATGTTCTCTTGTATTTATTGGTATTTTGTAGATTTTAGTTCTCGCAGTGTCCTCCCCCCCTCTCCTATAGATTTCTACATTAACTGTATCATTATCAAGTGAATCTAATTTAACTCTGCCAAGCTTTTGTGCACACCAAGCAGAAGTATGCGGTGGTAATAAACCGTTCAAATTCCAATTCCCTGTGCCCATTAAACACCAGCCTCCACAACCTATTGTTCTCAACTGAGTATCGTATAAATCAGGTAGCCCAACTTGATGCCCAAACTCATGTGCAAGCCCACCCTGCAAATAACCTGGCATACCATCTTGGAATGCAGTCTCCGGATAAATTGTACCCTCCAAAACTGCAACTGTCCCATTATCTACCCAGATTGGAGTCCCAAAGTATTCGTCTATATTGGTAACAAAACAGGCAATAATATCGTAAGGTGAATCCCCGAAATAATCGGTCTGCCACATTGAACCGGCATGGAATAGAATAATTGCGCCATTATCACCTGCATACTTTGAAAAGTCAATTTCAGGACTCTCTCTATCACAGGTTATAATAGCGTCTCTGAAAAGTGTAAGTAAGCCCTGAACATAGTTTACTGGGTCACCATAATAAGTCATAGGGTAAGGAAGCTTATAAGATGCACTCTCTCCTTCAGGTACGACTTTAAATTCTATCCATAATTTTTGGTCTGAGTCATCCCACCAATAATTTCTTAATGCCTCAAGTAAGTGTTCAAAATATCGCTTTGTATGAGGTGGGTCATAGTACAAATTATGGCCAAATGAGTCAGTATTTGGAAAAACGAATGGTGGATTACTATCGTGTAGGGCAGCAGATGTAGGATAACCCAACGAGTCGTAGGGGAATGGATTTACATCAAGGTCAAACTTTCCATTCCCTGTAGTTAATGATGTAGTATCCTCTTGAAACTCTACCCTTATACCCAAGACATAAATAGTATCAGGATATACCCCTTTCCTTACACGGTGAAGCAAATTTCTTTTTGATGGTCTTGAAATGTAGCGCTTAAGTTCGGGTTGTTCCTTAAATAGTTTATCAAATTTATAAGTTACCAATTTTGCACTCTTTACACCAAGTCCCCTTAATTTCTTAAGTTGTTCCAATTCATCTGCCAAAGCTCCTGTGGCGATTGCGAAACCACAGATTAAACATATCACATAGAGTAAAAATCTATTAAATCTGTAGCTCTCTTTACTTCCGTTTATCAACTTATTTATCACTGTTTATGAATTATCCGATTTATATCCTTGATAAAGTTTCTAATATCAGGTAAATTCTTATGTAAAATTTTGTATACCTCTTTTGCATCAATCTCCTCATAGTTATAAACTACTCTATTTCTAAAGTCTACCAATTTTTCGTATATTTTCACTTTTTCCTTTGAGATCAAATCATTCTCATCCAGCACCTTAATTATATCTTTACTCCCCTTAGGACTACGTAATCCAAGCCTCGCAACAATATGTGATGAGATATCCAAAAGAGCCTGAATTGAAGTCTGAATCATATACACACAACCTTCAAGTCTAACATAATCTTTGGCTAACTCTTTGTAATTAAGTTTCCTCAATTGTTCAAGTCCTTTAAGATTCTTTTCTAATACTACAAACCTCCCATTTATTCGCGCCCTATCAATATCCATAGCGTTCATCTATTCCTTTAAAATATTCATCTAAGTAAATCTTATAAGTAGGCTCAAAGTCGCAATACTCTATAATCACACGCTCTATAAAATTGGCTGTCTTCTCCTTATCTTTACTATAAATAAGTTTACCTTCAGAGATAACCCTGTGCTGAAATGGGAGTCCTACTTTATTAAGATTAACAAAATCAATATCCTCTGTCTCCAAAGCATTCTCAATTTTATTCTCAACTCCAATTTGTTCCATAAGAGAGACTGGCTGTTCATATAAGATTGCAATGTCTAAATCAGAGCGCTCTCTTGCTTCGCCTCTTGCACAAGAGCCAAATAGCCACACACCAACTATCTCCGGCTCCTTCTTAAAAATATCTGTGTTTATCAGTGTCTCTTTATCTGTGTCCATCTGTGTTTTACGGAGGGAGAGGGATTTGAACCCCCGTTTCCCGTTTTAACAGAAAAACACGATTTCGAGTCGTGCGCCTTCAACCACTCGGCCATCCCTCCATTCCTAATATAAGCGATAAAATTAGCGGTGTCAATGAGTATCTTCTTTCCTCAAATTATCAAAGAATCCCTTTAATATATGCTTGCAATTAGGCTCAAGTACACCAGAAATGACCTCTAATTCAGGACTCTTAATATTGTAGACTGTACCAAGACTGCCAACTCTTGGGTCACTAATTCCAAATACACATCTTGATATACGTGCCAAAAGGATAGCACCTGCACACATAGGACAGGGTTCTACGGTCACATATAGGGTCGCATTATCAAGTCGCCAATTATTTAGCGTATTAGCAGCACTTGTTATAGCAATTAATTCGGCATGGGCAGTAGGGTCTTTAAGTCTCTCAACTTGATTATGACCTCGTCCTATTATTCTGTCATTAAGAATAACAACAGCACCAACAGGGACTTCTTCCTTCTCTTTTGCAACTCTTGCTTCTTTGAGAGCCTCTCTCATCCAATATTCATTGTTCATTTAAAAAAGATTCAATTGGTAATAACCATTTGGATTTTTCATCTCAAAAGTTCGAGTTATGGTAGCATCTGGCACGATAATCCCACCATACTTGGTAGCTGTTTTCTTCACAGTCTCAATACAATAAGAGATGTTTTCATTTATCTCTTTGCTTCCAAAACGCAAAACCGACAGCCTTGCGAGGTCAAATAGTTATTCCTCACATTATCTTTAACAACAAGGCAATAATTTATTTTTTATCCCCAACAAAGAATTGGCGTTCTGCTTCAACCCTTTCCTTCTTAAATTTGTCCCAACCTTTGTCTTCCAAGGCGCTTTCGTTATACAGGTCGTTTATCTCCTCAGCTTTTAGGGGCGCTCCCAACAGGTATCCGATACCATCTCTTGATTTGGGCTATTTTGAAATCTTGTGGATTGTTCATTATAGCTACAAGCACTAACTTCTCCTCTAATTTGCTCATATCCAGCTAATCTGAATTTCCTAAATAACTCCGTATTTTTTGCCTACTTTTTCAAATACATCGAGAGCACGGTCAAGATGATGCTTCTCATGAGCAGCTGACATCTGGACCCTGATTCTTGCTTCTCCTCTCGGAACTACTGGATATGAAAAACCAACAACATAAATACCTTCCTGTAACATATCTCGTGCCATATCATGAGCAAGCCTCTCCTCACCAAGCATTATAGGAATTATCGGATGAATACCAGGCTTTATATCAAATCCGCGCTTTGTCAGCTCTTCCCTGAAATACTTTGTATTCCACTCGAGTTTGTCCCTGAGTTCGGTTGTCTCTTCCAGCATATCTATTACTTTTATCGCAGTGTATACAATAGGCGGCGCAAGAGTATTTGAGAATAGGTAAGGTCTTGACCTTTGACGCAATATATCAATGATTTCTTGCCTCCCGGTAGTGAACCCACCTGAGGCTCCGCCAAGTGCTTTTCCGAGAGTACTCGTTATTATATCAACTCTTCCCTCTACTCCTCTATATTCAGGGGTCCCTCTACCTGTCTTACCAAGAAACCCAGTTGCATGAGCGTCGTCAATCATAATGAGTGCATCGTATTTTTCTGCAAGCGGACATATTTCGTCAAGCTTTGCAATATCTCCATCCATTGAAAATACACCATCTGTGGCTATCAATCTCAAAGTAAATTTCTGTGTATCTTTCAATATTCGCTCGAGGTCTTCCATATCTGCATGTTTAAATACAAACCTGTTGGCTTTGCACAATCTAATCCCGTCAATAACCGATGCATGATTCAGTGCGTCAGATATTACTGCATCATCGCCGTCAAGCAATACATGAAATAGTCCTCCATTTGCATCAAAGCAACTTGAGTAGAGGATTGTGTCATCTGTACCCAAGAATTCAGCAATCTTATGCTCGAGCTCCCTGTGTATGTCCTTAGTCCCACAAATGAATCTCACACTTGACATTCCATATCCGTGTTTCTCGGTTCCTTCTTTTGCAAATTCAGCAATTCTTGGATTTCCCGCGAGTCCCAAGTAATTATTGGCACAGAAATTAATTACCTCTCTACCTTTTATCCGTATATCTACGCCTTGTTTGGATAGGATTTCCCACTCCTCTTTGTAGAGTCCTGTATCCCTTATATTTTTGAGCTCCTTTCTTAAGCTCTCTTTTAACTTACCATACATCTTACACCTCCTTGTTGCCCCTAAAAATAGGGACTTCTCTGCATAGTGCATTTCACTTGACTGGTCTGCCACTAATTTTTACTCGTAGCATGTTCAACTTAATACAAGTAAAAGGTGATGAGCAGCAACTTCCTTGCATCGCGTTAGTTCTAATTTTAAGCCAGGCTGTTTGCATTCCAGTCCAAGGGATCTCTCTCACTTCTCTCCTTCAGAAAGGAGGACTTATAAAGATTTCAAAGAGCGTAGCACTTTTTGGATTGCTATTTAACTACTTCTCACCAACGTCTCGTTGAGATGGAGAGCTTCACAGAATTAATTATATACTCCTCTGCTGTAGTGTCAAGGGAAAAAAATAGAGTGTTACTTTTCAGCAAAAATGTCCTCTTTTATTTTTCAGGTAAAATGTCCTCTAT